>JASLRP010000445.1 GCA_030743915.1 SAR202 cluster bacterium
GCCCATATCGACGGCATACTCACGAGCGGTGTCGTCTTCGTAGCCGAACACTTCGATGCAGATGAGTCCCACGACAGAGGCGACCTGATAGCAGTATGCCTTCAACTCCTCAAAGTTCTCGAACCTGGTCTTTACGAGGTCCGATTCCACCCCTTCGATGACCTCGGTGTAGTAGTGATGAGGAATTCCGAAAGCTGCGGTGGCGTCACTCAGAGCCGCGAACTCTGGGGGGAGCGGATCACTGTCTGACTGCGGCCCCCTGCTCTCCAAGGACTCTGTGAGCAGGTCCCGTGTCACCGAGAACTGCCTGCGCTTTTCTTCCATTGGCATGTCCTCGTCAGCGATGTCATCACACAGGCGACAGAACGCATAGGCCGCGTAGATGGCGCGTCGCTTGGGTGTTGGCAGAGTGCGAAAGGCGTAGTAGAAATTCTTGGCTTGTTCACGCGCAATACGCTGACAGTAATCGTATGCCAATTCCAATTGTGAGGTCATCAGCGTCGGCTCCTCTCCGTTGAGGATTGCACTGCGGAAACCTTTATCTCGGTCTTCTTGCTCGGATGCATCGTTCGTTGGGAACTTGAACGATCACATACCCATTATCTGAACCAGCACCTGACGGTCGTCTTTGTCGGGGTCCAGTTCAACCATAAAAATCCGCTGGAATTCACCCAGAGCCAGACTGCCGTCAATGACAGGCACGGTCTCGCTGGTCCCCAGCACCAGATGCTGGCAGTGGCTGTGACCATTGGGGCACTCATCTTCGTGCATATGCACGGTGCGGACCGCGAAATCATTATGCCGATAGTGGGCCTTGGACGGCGCGAAACGCTCCAGGGTAGTAGCCATGTCCGTAAGGAGCAGCGGCTCGTTTTCCTGAATCGTGATGGCAGCGGTGGTGTGCTTGGAGAACACCAACGCAAAGGCGTTTCGCAACTCCGACTGCTTGACAAACTCGGCCACGCTGTCGGTAATATCGTGGAACGCTGGCGCCAGCCCTGTCTTCACTTGAAGTGTGAACACACAGGTCTTGAACGCAGCCTCGCTAACTTTCATTGTAGAACCTCACAATAGGTCGTGAAGGGATTATCTATGCAATCGCCGATGATTCACAACGCTGAACACTACCATATCTTGAGGAACCGTTGCAAACGGTTCCCTGCCCTTTTGGGGCTGTATTCGTCAGCCGCGCTGGCAACCGCATCCCGGTCGCTCGGCTTCGGCCAATAATCGTCGTTGTTGGACAACTCTCTGTATCGCCCCAATGCGCTGAGGGGCCAGCAGTTGCGGTACATATGATAATTTATCATGAAACCAGCAGGCATTTCGTGGTCCTGGTATCCGGGTTGTCCCTCTAGCGCTGGCTCATCCAGCCGCTGTCCGACCCCATATCCGGGAAAACCGGTGCCCGTGAAATAAGGCTCGTCCCATGAGCCGTCGGCCTGTTGGGTCCGAACCAGATACTCGACACCAAGGATCGTCGCGGGATGGTCGATTTCACCCGCCGCTAGCAGTGACAGAAGCGCCCACGCTGTCTGGGAGGCAGTGCTGGGGCCCTTGCCTCTCCATTCCGTGTCAACATATGACACGCAACTCTCGCCCCAGCCCCCGTCGTCATTCTGGTGGTCAATGACCCACTTAACGGCCCTCTGAACGTACTCTGAGTTCATGTTTAAGCCCAACGCTTTGAGCGCCGGAAGCACGGCGCCGGTCCCGTAAATGTAGTTGACGCCCCACCTGCCGAACCACGGGCCATCGTCCTCCTGGTCTGCCAGCACGTAGTCCAGCCCTTTGGCAACTGCCGGGTGATCGGCCCGGTAACCCAGTTGGCCCAGCATCTCCAGTATGTGGGCCGTGACATCCACACTAGGGGGATCGATGGTCTCGCCAAAATCCGAAAAGGGTATTTTTGCGACCAGCATCTTGGTGTTGTTTTTGTCGAATGCAGCCCACCCGCCATTGGAGCTCTGCATGCCCAGCAGCCACTGCACCGCGCGATCAATCGCCTGATCTTTGGCTTCCGTGGAAGAAAGTCGAACGCGATCCAGGGCCATGACGATTTCAGAGCTATCGTCCAGATCGGGGTAGGTGTTGTTGTGGAACTCGAATGCCCAACCGCCCGGCGCGACATTCTTTGCCTTCACCTGCCAATCGCCGCCTGTCAAAATCTGCTCACCGACAAGCCAGTCCCCTGCGGTGGTCAGCGCCGGATGCTCTGGGTCCAGTCCGGCGTCCAGCAGCGCGATCATGGTCAGGCAGGTGTCCCACAGAGGCGACACGCACGCCTGCACTTTGAGTTTGTCGTCTTCTTCAATGGAGAATGAACGGAAGCCTTCGATGCCCTTTTTCATGACCGGATGATCGAGCGAGTATCCCAACTCATGCAGGGCCATGAGTGAGTAAACCCAAGGAGGTTGGATCCCTCCCCAACTGCCGTCATCCTCCTGATGATCGAGAATCCATTGCTCGGCTTTTTTAATCGCCTGCCCCCGAGTCGGCTTCCACGGCAGCCGGTCAATGTGCCGCAGGACCTGGTCGCCGGTGTAAAAGAATGTCTCCCAGCCAATCAGCTTGGTTGGACGACTCAAGGAGAAGTCTGTCTCGCTTCGAGCCAGCGGGTATAGCTCGTCGATATGAGCAGATTCAGGGATGGGCTTAACAGGCTTGCGGTCAATCACTACAAGCAACGGAACGATGGTCGCCCGCGCCCAACTAGAGAAATCATATATCGTTATTGGGAACCAGTTTGGCAGGAGCATGACCTCCGGGGGCATCACCGGCACGCCGCTCCATTCATACTGCCCGAAGAGCGACAACCAGATTTTGGTGAACACTCTGGTGTCCGGCACTCCGCCTTTGGAAAGGATGAACTCTCTGGCCTTCCTCATCATTGGTTCGTCGGGAGAAATGCCTGCCAGTTTCAGCGCAAAATAGCACTCGGTGGACGTGCTGAGATCGCCTGGAGCGTCATAGAACTGGCCCCATGTGCCGTCAGAGCGTTGTTGTGCCAGAAGCTGTTTGCTCAACTTGCGCCAAGTGTCATCATCGCCGATCCCCAAAAATTGGGTCAACAGCAAGAACTCGGCTTCCATCGTCGGGTTCGATTCAAGCTCGCTCCACCAGTAACCTTCCGGGTACTGGAGGTGCAACAGGTACTCTGTCGCCTGTGAAATCGCCGGGTCGAGACCTGCGATTTCGCTATTCGTATGTGGTCCGAATGTCGAGTTCAAACCTTCGCGCTCCGTCTATATCTGACGTTTGTGTATCAGCGGCTATTCGTCAAAGCTCTTGCCGCCACTATCTTGTCTAGAAACCGTGTCAAGGAAGCTCTCGCGACGCTCACCTGCCTGGATAACCGAATCAACTGGGGAGCGTCTGCCGGATTCATCGCCAGGTGTGCCACCGAGCGAAGAGTCCTGACCGCCATTCCTTGATCTACTGTTTCGCCAATGAACCGAGGGACCGATTGGTCCACCGGGTCCAGGACCGCCCTAACTGTGAGAGATGGTATGCCGAGAGACCCGGCCACTTCACTTACCCAATAGCTCTCCATGTCGATCAGGCTCACATTGAACGTGTCGCCCAGCCAGGACTTCATGGACCGGTTGGACACAAATTGCGGGACCGTGAGGCACGCCCCAACCTGGTACTCTGTCCTGTCTCCGAGTATGGCCTGCCTGAAACGCTGGACCATCTCAGCGCTCGATATTTCAAACACTTCTTCTTTTCCCCAGAGGAACGGAGGCCCATCGACGGCCACCAGTCTATCGCATAGGAACACTTCGCCTGGCTTTGCGCCTTCCGAGGCTCCCCCGGCGAATCCTGCTGAGATCATCATGTCTGGCTTGAAACGTTCTGCTGTGATGCGGGCGCTCTCCTGAGAACGCTCCTTTCCGATCCCTCCTTCCGAGATCACAACCTCTGGAATCCGTTCTGATTCATATATCCGAAATCCTTCGTCCTGTTTAGTTATTTGAAATCGGCCCTTTTTCAAGTAGCCTGACATTTCGTCTTTGAATGCCGCGACAATGGCCAGCAATGTGCAATCCTCAGATTAGATCGTGTGAGTTACCCTGCTCCCACACCCGAATTTTGCACCGCTCCCTCTTTGATCAGTTTGATGGCGGCCCTGGGGCTGCTCATGGCGCTGAAAATGGACGCCGACTCGAATCCACAGTGCATCATGCAATTGGCGCATCTGGGATCATTTCCCACGCCGTAACGCTCCCATACGTCGTCTGCGTACAGATCATTTACGTCCTGCGTGTGTCGGTCGCCCAGCAAATAGCAGGGTTCACGCCACCCCATAACAGTATAAGTCGGATTGGACCAGGCGGTGCATTGATATTCCTGTTCGCCCCGCAGAAAATCCAGGTAAAGCGGAGTGTTGTAAAACCGAATCTTCCTTCGAGCGTCCAGGATGTTCTTGAAAACCTTGCGGGCGTTTTGCCGCGAGATGAACAATTCCTGGTTTGGGATCATGTCAAAATGGTAGCCGGGGGACACCATGACACCCTCGACTCCCCAATCGGTCACCATCTCGAACATCTCGATGATATCGTCTTCGTCCACGCCGTTGAACACCGTGGTGTTTGTGGTCACCCGATAGCCCTTTTCCAGGGCGGATCTGATAGCTCGCGTGGCTATCTTGAACACGCCTTTGCGATAGACGCTCTTGTCGTGAGCCTCTTCCATGCCGTCCAGGTGAACCACGAAGCAGAGATACTTCGAGGGCGGAATCCTGTTCATCACCCTTTCCAGCAGCAGAGCGTTGGTGCACATGTAAACGAACTTCTTGGTGTCAGTGATTCCATTAACAATCTCGTCGATCTGTGGATGGAGGGTCGGCTCGCCGCCGGCAATGGACACGATGGGAGCGCCCGATTCCTCGACTGCCGCCAGGCAATGTTCCACGCTCATCACGCGGTCCAGCACAGGTTCGTATTCTCTGATTCTGCCGCAACCTTCACAGGCCAGATTGCACTTTTCCAGAGGCTCCAGCATAGTCACCAGGGGAAAGCGTCTGCGCCTGGTGACCTTGTTTTTGAAGATGTACCATCCCAATCTGGCCGCCAACTCCATTGGCCTTGCCATATGGATTCCTCCTCGATTCTCGTTCTGAAACTTCTATGAATCCGGGTCCGCGACCCGCCACTGCCACCAGTTGTTATATATCAACTAAAGCTCATCTGTCTCTGACCAAGAGGAAATGGGCAAGGTCCTCGACCTCTCGTCTCGCCTCAGAAGACAGTTCCACAGGGGCCAGATATTCCATAGCCACATCGGCATACTTTTCGGCTTCTCGCTGAGCATGATTCTTCACGTTCAGCCGGTCCATGACAGCCAGGACGGATTCGACATCTGCGTCGTCCAGCTCGTCCTTTTCGTAAATTTCGTTTAGCATCCGTCGGTCGTTGTGGTCGGCCATTTCCATGGCATAGACCACGGGATACGAATTCTTTTTTCGTCGGATATCTGCGCCCACAGGTTTGCCGGTGGTCTCCTCGTCCCCCCAGACCCCAAGAACGTCGTCGATTATCTGGAATACGTAACCCATCGCGCGGCCGCTCTCTTTGAATGCGTCACCCACGCCCGCTTCCCGGGCTCCAACAACGGCTCCCAGATTCAGCGAGCAGCGGATCAAAGCGCCGGTCTTGCGGGAGATCATGTTCAGGTAATCGCTCATCGCGATATCGTGGCGGCCCTCGAATTGCAGGTCCAGGTATTGACCTTCGATCATCTCAAGATATGCCTCGGTGAGCAGGGTGCCCGCTGACAGCGCCCGATCATAGTCCAGACCAGAATCCAGAAGCTGATGCAGACATTCGTCCGCCACAACTCTGAGAACGTTCCCGGCGACCAGCGCCTTCGGGTCTCCCCAGACAGCCCAGAGAGTCTTGCGGTTGTGACGGGTTTCGTCCCGGTCCTGGATATCATCGTGAATGAGGGAGAAGTTATGAATGAACTCCAACGCGATAGCTGAAGGCATCGCCATCTCCACTGCGCCGCCCACAGCTTCGCAGGCGAACAGGCAGAGTGTCGGGCGCAGCGCTTTGCCTTCCATTGCTTCGTGGGGCCTGCCGTTCTCGTCCACCCAACCCATGTAATATCGAAGCATGTCGTACACGTCCGAGTGTTGTTGGGAAAGGCCGTCGCGCAGAGAACTGCTGATGCTCGCGCGGTAACGCTGGAACATTTGCGGCAAAGGTATAGGTTTAATGTCAGGTGTAGGCATGGGAGGGGTGGTCAATTGCGAGACCTCTGGTTACGGGTCAACTCCGGCAATCTGAATTGTGACGGATGAAACTTCTGCTACCTGCTTCGACAGCTAGTGACCGATGAATTCCAGGGTATGCGACTGAAGATTAGCCCTCCGCAAGAGGGTACTACATAGTATTACGATGGCCAATGCTAGCACCCAACCAATGCGGTGTCAACCAAATGTGAGACCGCAAAAAACGGATCATTCGGCCGGGGCAATGGCGGAGGGATTTTGCCCTGGCAAAACGAGGCTCAAAAACGGCAAAGTTTGTAAAATATTTCACTTGCGCAATTCCAGATAGCTGTGCTATATTTCAGCCGAATTGCCGAGTCCCACGCTGACTGGTTTTCCTGCAATTAATCCGGTCCGTTTGACCGCATCTCAGAAGCTGGATCACGGTCCTATATAGATGCTTGATGACTACTTTCGCCAATACGCGCTCCTAGCGATATTCGCGGCTTTCGCAGTCGCAGTACCGACCGGGATGCTATTGATGAGTTGGATGCTCTCCATAATGAAGCTTCGGCCTCAGAAACCGAGCCTCATCAAACAAGCGATTTACGAGTGCGGATTCGAAACCCTCTCTGGTCGCTGGTCGCAGTTCAATTTCCGATTCTACGCCTTCGCGCTCATCTTTGTAGTGTTTGACGTGGAAGTAGTCTTCCTGTTCCCGTGGGCAGCCAGTTTCGGCGTGATGTCAGCCACTTTCGGAGCGTACGTCTTGCTAGAAATGGTGGTCTTCGTCGGAATCCTTGTCGTCGGCTGGCTGTACGCCTGGCAAAAAGGCTCACTGGAGTGGAGTTGAAGCATGACTGAGGTTAGTCCACAGGTTAGCCCGGCGGAACTCCTGTTGCACGACACCACGTGGGACGTGGACCGCACCGAAGGCGATTACATAAACCACCTCAAACAGACCCACACTGAGGCTCTCGCAGAGCCACTTCTTGTGGTGCCCGATGATCTGCAACGCAACGTCGCGGTGACCAGCATCGACGCCCTGATAAATTGGGGACGCAAATCTGCCGTTTGGCCGTTGTCTTTTGGCCTCGCATGTTGCGCCTTCGAGATGATGGCCAGCGCCATGTCACGCTTCGACCTCGCCCGATTCGGAATGGAAGCGTTCCGTCCCTCTCCCCGCCAAGCAGACCTGATGATAATTGCGGGGACTGTTACCTGGAAGATGGCCCCGGCTATCGAGCGGGTCTACGAGCAGATGGGCGAACCGAAGTGGGTGATTTCTATGGGTGTGTGCGCCACCAGTGGCGGCCCCTACTACGGCTCCTACGCCGTCGTGCCTGGAGTCAACCACATCATACCGGTGGACGTCTACGTTCCCGGATGCCCACCCAGGCCCGACGCCCTGCTGTATGGGATCATGCAGCTTCACGAGAAGATCAAGCGCTACTCCATCCAGAGCGGAAAGTAGTCCGCGATATGACCAGAGCTCTACTGGGCGAAGATGTTGCGCGCCGCATAAACGAGTGGCGTCCGGACACTGCGATTCATCACAACGACACTGACGTGTGGGTCAGCCCTGCCGCGATCCTTGATGTGTCCAGATTCTTGACCTCGGACCCAGACCTGAACTTCTCGTTCCTGAATGCAATAACCGCAGTTGACTATGTGGAATACTTCGAGTTGGTGTATCATCTCGTCTCAATGCAGAACAACACCAGCGTAGTTATTAAATCGAAGGTGTCTGGACGCGAGGACCCATCGGCCCCTTCTGTCATAAGCGTATGGCAGGGCGCCGACCTTCAAGAGCGCGAAATCTGGGACCTGATGGGGATCAGTTTCGAGGGCCACCCGAACCTGAAGCGAGTGCTGCTCTGGGAGGGGTTCCCTGGCCACCCGCTCCGCAAAGACTTTATAGAATGAACCACGCTCGGAACGCTTCCGGCGTTATACAAAAACTGGATGAATAAAGAAGATTCATGGCGGTAAAAACCGAACCGGTCACAATAAATCTGGGACCTCAGCACCCATCCACTCACGGTGTGTTCAGGATTCGCGTCAAATTTGACGGCGAAGTTGTTCTGGACGTTGAGCCTGTGTTCGGGTACCTACATCGGGGCACCGAGAAGCTGGCCGAATCCCGAACTTACGTTCAGATAGTGACGCTCACTGACAGGTTGGACTACACGGCCAGCATGTCGAATAATCTGTCCTACGTTCTCGCCGTTGAAAAGCTGGCGGGTATCGAAACGCCTGAGCGGGCCAAATACATCCGGGTAATAAGCGCGGAACTGGCCCGAATCTCCAGCCACCTGATGGCCACAGGGTTTTTGCTCAACGACCTTGGCGCTTTCGCGACGCCTCTTATGTACTGCTTCCGTGAGCGCGAGCGAATCCTCGACCTTTTCGAGATGATGTGCGGCGCCCGTATCACAGTTAGTTACATGCGGCCGGGAGGGCTCCTTCAAGACCCGCCCGACGATTTCTGGCCAGCCCTCAACAGGATGATTTCAGACCTGCCCCAGTACATCGACGAACTTGAGAGCCTGATTACCGGCAACGAAATCGTCTTGACTCGCACCAGAGGAGTGGGGACAATCTCTCCTGAACAGGCCATAAATGCCTCGATAACTGGCCCCATTCTTCGGGCCGCTGGAGTGCAATGGGACGTTCGCCGTGCCCATCCCTATGAGATTTACGACCGACTGGACTTCGATATACCCATTGGAGCAGTCGGCGACACCTTCGACCGATATCTGGTCCGCATCCAGGAGATGCGCGAGAGCGTGAAGATACTGAGACAGTGCGTCGATCAGATTCCCGATGGCCCAATCAGGGCCGAGACTCCCTATTTCGTGCGGGCCCCTGAAGGCGACGTGTACTCCGGCGTCGAAGGGCCGAAAGGCGAATTGGGATTCTACATGGTCAGCGACGGCGGAATATCGCCTTACCGATGCAAGATTCGCGCTCCGTCATTCATCAACCTGACCGTGCTGAGGGATATGCTGGTCGGTTGGAAGATGGGTGACCTCATCACCGTGTTCGGCTCCCTTGACATCGTTCTGGGCGAGGTGGACAGGTAATGCACGAGATTCAGACCGCCGGAATCCTGGACTTCAGGGCCATCGAACGATTCTTCCAACGGGTATTGCCCGACGATTTAGACCGCCTGGCCTTCCTTTTGGCCGCGTTCACTTTAGCGGGCATCGTCGTAACTGTAATGGTCCAGACCACCGCGGTTTATACCTGGTTTGAGCGACGAGTCCTGGGCAGGTTCCAGGCTCGGCTCGGCCCCAATCGTTGGGGCCCCTTTGGGATGCTTCAGCCAATCGCAGACCTGATCAAGCTGATGTTCAAAGAGGACATGGTGCCCAAGATTGCCGACCGATGGGCGTTCAATCTGGCGCCTATCGTCCTGGTAGTGCCGACGTTGCTGGTCGTGGCGGTTATCCCCTTTGGGGAGGACTCGTTCCTGGGCGCTCTGAACATCGGAATTTTGTTTGTGCTTGGGGTGACATCCGTCAACACCATCGCCATATTCATGGCAGGCTGGGGTTCGGGCAACAAGTACGCGATGCTGGGCGCGATGCGGGGCGTCGCCATGCTGGTCAGCTATGAGGTCCCAATGGCTCTGGGCGTCACCGGAGTGCTGATACTGTCCGGGTCGCTGGCAATGTTCGACATCGTGGAAATGCAGAACGTGCCATTCCTGCTGGTCCAGCCGCTGGGGTTCTTGGTGTTCATCGCGGCGGCTTCAGCGGAAATGAGTCGGACACCCTTCGATCAGATTGAAGCAGAATCGGAGCTTGGCTCCGGATACAACACAGAATATTCGAGCATCAAATTCGGCATGCTGTTCCTCGGTGAATACATGGCCCCGTTGATAACGGCAATGATCGTGACGACGCTGTTCCTCAGCGGCACGCGAGGGTTCGCGCCTATACCCGGCCAGGTCTGGTTTATAGGCAAGACATTCATGGTGGTGTTCGCGCTGCTGTGGGTCCGAGCCACTTGGCCGCGCCTGCGAGTTGACCAGATAATGGGATTCGCATGGAAGGGCCTGTTTGGGATGGGCCTCGTAAACGTCTTCCTGATCGCCGTTGAAGTAGCAGTTCTCCAGGACGATACCGGCAAGGTCTCGACCAACGCATTGTGGCTCATGGCCGCCATCAACTGGGTCGTCGCCATAATTGCCGTCGTCGTCATCGCTAACGTTCTTGGTCAACGGAAACTCGAACCGCCCACGCCTGTTGCATCACCGCTGGCAAACATGTACGCGGAGGCCGACTGATATGTATGGAGCCGGTCTTTTCAAAGGCCTGGGTATCACCTTGAAGAACATGATTCTACCCAGCCGTCAATTCACTACCCACCAGTATCCCGATCGCAAGATAGGGCTGTTGGGTCGGGCAAAGCTGGATGGAAAGAATCCAGTGGCCTTCGCTTTAACACGCCCGGGCGCAGCGATGAAGGCAATGGTGGGTCTCGACTCGGTCCCTGACAGATTTGACCAACACCCACGCTTCCGAGGCGAAGAGTTCTCGTGGTTCGACAACCGATGCACAGGCTGCGCCAGTTGCGCTAAATACTGCCCTCTGGGGATCATCAAAATCGTGACGAGTCCCAGCGAGACCGCCGTTCAAGAGGGCGACAAGTACGGAATCGAAGTGTTCGATATCGACATTGGGCGCTGCATGTTCTGCGGTTTGTGCGTCGAAGCATGCCCTTACGATGCCCTGCACATGGGCAGCGGGTTTGAAGAAGGCACCTACAGTCGGGCTGATCTTGTCATCAACGTGGACAGACTCAAGGCGTCGCCCAAGAAGCCCAGCCAGTGGTTCAGGCCACAACTGACATCTCAGGGTTACAACCCTCTGGTCACCGATGGTCAAGAGGCGAGCTGGCGTGACGTGCATCGCCACGAAAAACCCTCGCAAAGCGACCAGGAAGACAAGTGGGGTCAACGATGATCGGTCAAGGAACCGAGGCATCTCTCCTCGTTGACATAACCTTCTGGATTTTGGCGGTCTCCGCCATCGTCTCAGCCATCGCGGTGGTGCAGATTCGCGACCTGTTCAGGGCAGCGTTGTTCCTGATAATGACATTGATGGCGGTCGCCGGCATGTTCATCCTGCTTCGCGCCGAGTTCCTGGCGGCGGTTCAGGTGCTTATCTATGTGGGCGCGATTTCGGTCCTGATAATCTTCGCAATCCTGATGACAGGCGATGTCGAAGAAGGCAGCCCTTCCCATTCGATGAGGATACCCGTGGCGGTCCTGGCGACCCTGTTCGGAGCGTTGGCGATATTTGTGAGCGTCTCAACGGACTGGAACCTCCTGGAGCCTGCAATCGCGGCAGGAGAGGTCAGCGCAGATGCCGTGGAGGGCGTATATTCCAACACAATCCCTGTGATTGCCAATCTGTTGATTCGCGACTTCGTGCTGGTTTTCGAGGTTGCGTCAGTCCTGCTATTGGCCGCAGTAATAGGCGCGCTCGCGCTGATCAGGGAGGGCTGAGTTTTGGGTCTCGAAAACTTCCTGATAGTCTCGGCCATCCTGTTCTCCATCGGATTTTACGGAGCGCTGTCGAAGCGCAACGCCATAACAGTCTTGATGTCAATCGAGTTGATGTTCAACGCCGTCAATCTCACTGCCGTCGCGCTGTCCCGTTACGTCGTGCCCGAATCTCTGGCAGCGGCAGGGCAAAACGCCGGACAGGAAGCGGCCCAATTCCTTCTAACCGGCCACATATTCGCAATATTCATCATCACGGTTGCGGCGGCCGAGATAGCGCTGGGCCTCGCAATTGTCATCGCCATCTATCGAACCCGAGAATCCGTGTTTGTAACCGACGCAACCCAGATGAGGAACTAGGACATGTGGGTTGAATACATAACTGTGCCAAATCTGATGACAGCCGAGATGTGGAAGGACGTTCTCGAAGGAGACGGCTTGCCCACCAAGATTCTGCCTGTTGGGGACATTCTCACCTGGGGCGAACGTGTGGCGTTCAAGATATACGTCCCCAAAGGACGCGAACATGTCGCCGACGAAATACTTAGGAAACTGTAGATGTTATCGGAATCGTTAGTCTGGGTGATACTGTTCGCGCCGCTGGCGGCGTTCGTTATCATTGGATTCATGGTCCGACCTTTGATGCGCATCGTCATTCCAACTGGCCCTCATGATCCCAGCGTCGACGCCGACCATGACGCCTCTGGACGAGGAATCCTTGGCGGTCTGGCTGGGATTCTGGCAATAGTCGGGATCGGCGTGGCCTTCGTGTTGTCTGTGGCCGCCCTTTTCGGTTCCATAGATAATCACGGCGAATCTACGTATGCGGCCCATGAATGGCTCACTGTTGGCAATCTGGAATTCACCGTCGGCATACTGATGGACCCGCTGACGACCATCATGTTGGTGGTGGTCACCAGCGTCAGCCTATTGGTGCAAATATACTCTGTCGGTTACATGAGCCATGAAGACGACCGAGGATTCGCCCGTTACTTCGCTTATATGTCCCTGTTCACCGCGTCGATGCTAGGATTGGTGCTGTCCAGGAATGTCGTTCAGCTATTCGCCTTCTGGGAGCTGGTTGGGCTGTCGTCCTACCTGCTCATAGGTTTCTGGTTCACCCGTCCATCAGCGGCGGCTGCGGCCAAAAAGGCGTTCATCGTAACCAGAGTCGGCGACTTCGGGTTGCTGCTGGGCATTATGTATCTGTTTTTCTACCAGGATGCATTCACAGCGGCTGGCCTGAACTCCCTGGATATTGTGGATATCTACGCGGCTGTGGATGCCAAGATAATCGCGGGCGGGGTCGCCACATGGATCGCCGCCGGAATCTTCGCTGGCGCGGTCGGCAAGTCGGGTCAGTTCCCGTTGCATACATGGCTCCCTGATGCGATGGAAGGCCCCACTCCCGTCAGCGCGCTGATTCACGCCGCGACAATGGTGGCCGCAGGCGTGTTCCTTGTTGCGCGATTCTTCCCGGTTTTTGAAGCGTCTCAGACGATGATGAACGCGGTGATACTCATTGGCGGATTCACCGCCCTGTTCGCCGCGACGATGGGCCTTGTCGCCACCGACATCAAGCGAGTGCTTGCATACTCCACAGTCAGCCAGCTTGGCTACATGATGCTGGCCCTCGGCGTTGGGGCTTACTCGGTGGCGATATTCCACCTGTTCACCCACGCTTTCTTCAAAGCTCTCTTGTTCCTGGGTTCGGGAAGCGTGAACCACGCCTCAGGAACCTTCGACATGCGCTACATGGGCGGTCTCCGAAAGGTCATGCCTATTACATACGCATCCTTCGTCATCGGGGGCATCAGCCTCGCAGGAATTCTGCCTTTCGCTGGCGGTTGGTCCAAAGACGAGGTGCTGACCGCCGCATGGAACGGTTCAGGCAGCATTCCCGCAATCGGATTCTGGATGGCTTTGTTGGCGGCAGGAATGACAGGATTCTATATATTCCGAGCCATTATCTTGACCTTCCACGGCGAATTCAGGAAGGGCGCCGATGCCGAGGGCATCCAGGATACTTACGGCGCGCAGGTGCATCTTTCCGAGTCGCCAATCGCCATGGTCTTCCCGCTGATCTTGTTGAGCATTGCGGCGGTAGGAATCGGATTCGTCGTCAACCCGCTGTTCGATCTGGGCGTCGTCCCTCAACACTGGCTCGGTCACTTCCTGGGCGAGGGGCCGGTACATGTGGAGACAGAGGACTTCAACGTAATCCTTGCGCCCATCGCCATGCTCGTTAGCATCTCGGGAATCGTTCTGGCTTTCCTGATGTACCAGACCAAGGCGGTTTCCGCCGAGCAATTGGGGGCAACGTTCAAGCCTGTCTATGCCCTTTTGATCAACAAGTATTACTTCGACAAAATCTACGAAGAATGGATCGTGGAGAAATTCTTCTACGGCGGCGTGGCAAAAACGCTGGATTGGATCGATGGGTCGATTATCAACAACATCGGCAAATTCATTGGCTGGTTGGGCGCCAACATCGGGACGGCCCTGCGCCAGCTCCAGACAGGCCAGATGCAGGAATACGGAGCGGCAATTTCCGTTGGCATCCTGACCATTGTGGGTCTGTATTTATGGTTCTTGTAGTGATCGGAATTTCGACAACACTCGGAATAGTTGGCCTGTTGGCAAGGTAATATCCAAAATTGTTTAGCGGCTGGTTGACCACAATAGTATTTCTCCCACTCGCAGGGGCGATCATTATCGGCCTCTTCGTTCGTGGCGACAAAAACGTGCGATGGTTCGCAGGAATCGTCGCGTTGGCCGAGCTTGTCCTATCTATTGTAGTGTTCGCCCAATACGACCTGGGAGCCGGAGCCGATCAGTTCCAACTGGTGGACAAATTCGAGGACTGGATACCAGTCGAGTCCTTCAACGTGCAGTATTTCCTTGCGATTGACGGCCTCAGCGCTCCGATGGTCCTGCTGACAGGCCTGCTGGGTATGGTTGCGGTTTACGCCTCCTGGAGTGTCAAGGAACGACTGCCCGAGTACTTCATGTGGTTGCTGATCCTCCAGTCGGCAGTCATGGGCGTGTTCACATCGATGGACCTGTTCCTGTTCTTCATCTTCTGGGAGTTGGAGCTTATCCCGATGTTCTTCCTCATCTCCATATGGGGAAGCCAACCGAACAGAGAATACTCTGCCATGAAGTTCCTGATATTCACGCTTCTGGGCAGCGCGTTCATGCTGGTCGGGATTCTTGTGTTGTTCTTCTCCTTCGGCACCTTCGACATGACGCTGCTGCCGGATGCCATATCCAGAGGCGGGATACTGCTTCCTGCCAGCCTGGTTTTCACCATGATATTCATCGCGTTCGCGGTCAAACTTCCGATATGGCCCCTGCACTCCTGGCTGCCCGACGCTCACACCGACGCGCCCACAGCGGCCAGTGTCATGCTGGCAGGCGTGCTGTTAAAGATGGGCGCATACGGAATGCTGAGAATCTCGGCCACAATGTTCCCCGAGGTGATGGCCGGAATCGCCTGGCTGTTGGCCAGCGTTGGAGTGATAAACATCCTTTACGGCGCGGCTATCGTTTTGCGTCAGACCGATCTCAAACGGCTCATTGCGTTCAGTTCCATCAGTCACATGGGATTTGTGGTGTTGGGATTGTCTGCCGTGGTAGGCGTCGACGGGCAGGTATCTACCGTCGGACTGACCGGCGCGGCGCTCCAGATGTTCACACACGGAACCATCACCGGCCTGTTGTTCCTGTTGGCAGGCTATATCTACGAGAGAACCCACACACGACACATCCCGCACCTGGGTGGCCTGGCCACCAGGATGCCCATGCTGACAGCCGCCCTCGTGCTGGCTGGCCTTGCATCGCTGGGACTGCCCTCCACCAGTGGATTCGTTTCCGAAATTCACGTGTTTCTGGGCGTGTTCCCTGTCTGGAGTTGGCTCGCCGCCGTCGGCGCATTTGGCGTCGTGCTGACCGCCGGATACATTCTCTGGATGATCCAGAGGTCGATGTTCGGCCCTGAGAACCAACACCTGAATAACGTGACAGACGCAACAGTTATGGAGATGGTCCCCGTGGCCGTGATGGTTATCGCCATCATGGTGGTGGGCATCTATCCGTCGATTATCGCTGACGTTTTCACAACCGGAGTCCAACCCATTGTCGATTCCCTGCAAATCGCTGTGACGGCTAGCCTGCAATGACATCACACGACATATATCTGCTGTCCCCCGAAATCAGTATGGCCGGGCTTGCCATGCTTCTGATTCTTGTGGACCTGGTGGTATCCCGAAAAGGCGTCATTACCGCGTTGGCCGCCATCGGGCTCGCGGTCCCGCTCGCGTTCAGCCTCATCCTGTGGTTCGACCTGAGCGATCAGGCGGCAACACAGTTGGAAGCCGACTTTGGCACAGAGATCGTCACCTTCGTCGTTGACAAGTTCAGCCTGTTCTTCAAGTTCTTGCTGATCGGCGTGACCACTCTGGTGATTCTCGCGTCCACTGAATATGTGTCGAAATTCAAACGATTCCACGGAGAGTTTTTCGCGCTGGTCTTGCTCGCCACTTCGGGAATGATGCTCATGGCATCGACGGTAGAGCTAATCAGCATCTATGTCTCGCTGGAGCTAACGGCCCTTCCCATCGCGGCGTTGGCGGCCTTCCTGCGGGACAGCCGGTCATCTGAGGCTGGCTTGAAATTCCTGATCCTCAGCGCAATCTCCTCCGCCGTCCTGTTGTATGGCATGGTAATCATTTACGGATTCACAGGCACGACGGCGCTGACTGACATCGCGACCCAGATCGGCGGCCTCGTCGATGGAGACTCGGCCTTTGGCGGCAACGCGCTGCTATTCGGGGTGATTCTGGTCACTGCGGGATTCGGATTCAAAATATCCAGTGTCCCCTTCCAGATGTGGGCGCCAGACGTTTACGAAGGATCGCCCACTCCGGTGACCGCATTCCTGTCTGTGGCCTCGAAGGCCGCAGGTTTCGCGGTCATACTCAGGGTGTTCTACATCGCATTCTCATCAGACGCGCTGAGCGTCGATTGGAGCGCGGTGTTCGCGGTGCTGGCGGCAGTGTCGATGACTTTCGGAAACCTGGTCGCAATCCGACAGAACAACATCAAACGAATGTTGGGTTACAGCACCATCGCCCACGCGGGATATCTGATGGTCGGACTGGCGGCAGTTGCGGCCCGCACACCAGATGCCGATGGCATCATCGGGCCGTCGGGGGTGCTGTTCTACCTGAGCGGGTACGCCATCACCAATATGGCCGCGTTCTCGGCAATCATCGCTATATCCAACCGGATAAACTCCGACCTGATCGACTCATTCGCAGGCATGGGCAGACGGGCGCCTTTCCTGGCGGCAGTGCTGGGATTCTCGATGATCTCGCTCATAGGCGTGCCGCCCACTGTGGGCTTCATGTCCAAGATATACATCTTCGGCGCAGCGGTGGACACCAACCTGGAGTGGCTGGCCGTCACCGGAATGGTCAACAGTGTCATCTCAGCCTACTACTACTTGCGGGTCGTAAAGGTGATGTATCTGCGAGACCCCGCCGACGGAGCGCCAATTGGGTCCGCTTTGCCAATGAAGCTGGTTGTCATGGTCACGATGGCAGGCACGGCGTTCTTCGGGATATATCCGACTCCGCTGATCAAACTGGCGCGCTCCGCAGTGGACGTTCTGGTTTCCTGACACCACCGACTCACGATTCGTTGACACCCCAGAGAGGCCGATGCTAGACTTGGCACGCGCTCGGATCGTGCCTGGATTTATCCTAATCGCGACGGCCCGACCACATCCAATGACCGAATACCGACCCTCGTTGCGCACTTCTCGACTATTCTGACATTCGGCCAAACATGAACAACATCGGATTTGTATATAACGCCCTCGTCCCAGAGGCTCCAGGATTTATCGACTCGTTGATCGAATCGTTGGGCCTGCGCGACAACTCGTGGATCAGTTCTGCCGTGGATGTCGAAACCGCGCCTGACCTGCTGGAACAGACCACCCTCATTGTGGTGGCAGGCGGCGACGGGACGATCCTGCGCACAATCCACGCCATCGCTCCTTACACGATCCCTATCGTTGGCGTTAACATGGGCAGAGTTGGTTTCATGAGCGAGTTGCGCCCAGAGAACGCCGCTGAGAAACTCCCCGGTTACATCAACGGCCACATGCGCGTCGAACATCGCATGATGCTATACGCAAAGGTCACCAGTCCAGAAGACGGCTCGTTGATCTTCAGCGCCCACGCCCTCAATGATGTGGTTGTGGGTCGAGGCGGTGTAGCCAGATTGCTGGACATCGTAACAAAAGTCGATGGCGCCGATCTTACAAGCTATCGGGCCGATGCCGTCATAATTTCTACGGCCACAGGCAGCACCGGCTACGCGCTGTCAGCGGGCAGCCCCATTTTCTACCCAGAGGCTCGGGCGCTCTTGATGCAGCCAGTCGCCGCCCATACTGGCCTGCGGGATGGCCTGGTTTTGCCTGACTCTTCAGTGGTTGAGCTATCCGTTGCCGACACTCGCAACGCCTCGCTGAGTGTCGATGGTCTCGACGACGTGAATTTGGAGCCTGGATCGACAGTCACAGTGGACCGCAGTCCTCACGAAGCGCTGTTCCTGCGCTCGGAGCCTCCGACGTCCTTCTATACCGACCTGACGCGCCGACTGGGTTTGGTTTACAATCTCAACGGCCCCGGAATCTGAATCTTTTGTATTGCGATTTGAATCCACTGGAATCTCACCTCAATCTGTGACCGAGCTTCCATAAAAAGGCGAAATGATCAATGACACAAAAACCTGAGTTAATAAGCCAGAAATCCATATTCGATGGACACATCGTCAAAGTCAAAGTTGACACTTTGGCTCTGGCCAATGGCAATCGGGTCGAGCGCGAGATCGTCGAAAAAAGCAACGCCGTCGTGATGGTGCCCATAGACAATGATGACAACGTGCTATTAGTGCGCCAATGGCGTCATCCGGCAGACCAAGCGTTGCTGGAGGCCCCCGCAGGAACGGTAGAGGGTGACGAATCCGCCGATGATTGCGCTCAACGAGAGCTTCAGGAAGAGATCGGTTACGCATCTAGGAACCTGCGAACTCTGGGCGGTTTCTGGACAACGCCGGGTTTCTGCGACGAGTTCATGTACGTGTATCTTGCGCGTGACCTGGTGGAGAGCAAGCTCCCTGAGGATGACGACGAAGAAATTCAGGTCGAGCGAATTCCCCTATCCCGCATTCCCCAGCTTATTCGCCTGGGCGAGATAATCGACGCCAAGACCATTGCCGCGCTACTCATGTCAATTCATCTGTTCAGTTAGATTTCATTCG
>JASLRP010000446.1 GCA_030743915.1 SAR202 cluster bacterium
AGAGCTAGTGCATCACCAGACCGCCATCGACGTTGAAGGCCTGACCCGTGATATTGCGCGAACCTGGACCTGCCAGGAACGCCACCATGTCGGCTATGTCCTCCGGTTCATTTGCTCTGCCGATGGGTATGCCGTCTGCCCTTGTGCTTTCCAGTTCGCTTAGTGGGATGCCCATATTTCTGGACCGCTGTGCCATAGTGGCCTCGTGCATGGGCGTTATCGTTCTGCCGGGGCATACCGAGTTCACGTTGATGTCGTATTGCCCAAGCTGGTGGGCCGCTATCTGGGTCAAGGACAGCACGGCCCCTTTGCTGGCGGCGTAGGCTGCATTCGAGGTGCCCGAATAGCCTTTCCCGGCAATGGACGCGATGTTGATGATTCTCCCTCCCTGTTCTGCTCGGATCAGTTCGCGGGCAACCCTTTGCAAACAGAAAAACGTCCCTCTGGCGTTGACCCTGTGGATGCGGTCCCAGTCGTCCGGGGTCAGGTCCATGACATCGGAATGCTTGGTCACTCCAGCGTTGTTAACCAGGATATCTACCTGCTTGAAGGCATCCAGAGTCTGGGTGACCATGCGGTCGATATCATCCGTGTCGCCGATGTCTGCCTGGAGCGAGATAGCCGTGTGGCCCAACTCGTTGATAATGTTGCTGGTCTTTTCGGCTGAATCGCCGTCGATGTCAGCCGCCACAACGATGGCGCCTTCGCTGGCGAGCCGAAGGGCGATGGCCCTGCCCATACCCTGGCCGGCCCCTGTGACGATGGCGACTTTGTCATTGAGAGACATAAAGATACCCCTTCCTCAGTGTTCTGAGTTTCAAATTCTGGCGGCTGGCGCTCGGGGCTATTCTATGGGAGCGCGGCCCAGGCTGCACCATTTGTTTGAAGCAGATTGACTCAGCGCGCGACGCCCCGTTGAGTCAGGTCGCCCAGTTCTTCCGAAGATAGCCCCAGAAGCTGACATAATACATACTCGTTGTCCTGGCCCAGCAGAGGGGCTGACCTTTTTATCCTGCCTGGAGTGTCTGACATCTTCCAGGGAGGGCCTGTTAGTTTATGGGGACCCACCTCGGGATGGTCAACGTGGACAAAAAAGTCCCGATCTTTTAGGTGGGGGTCGTTCATGAGTTCGGCGCTTGTGAAGGTGGCGATGGCGGCCACGCCCACAGCCTGTAACGCATTCATGACCTCGTAGTGAGTAAGCCCCTGTGTCCAGTCCTGCACAAGCTGGTCCAAGATGTCCTGATTGCTCCAGCGCTGGAGGGCGTCGGAAAATCTCTCGTCCTGGGACAGCTCCGGTTGGCCCATGACCTCTGTCATAACGGCCCACTCTGCGTCAGTGGCCACGGCGATAGACACCCACTGGTCTTCACCCTGGCATCTGTAAACGCCGTGGGGAGCCATGATGTCGTCGCGGTTGCCGTTGCGCTCTCGGACGTGCTGGTTCAGGCTATACTCCATCACCCCTTGAGGAATGATGCTGACCACGGCCTCATACTGGGAAACGTCAATCCTCTGGCCCTCGCCCGTCCTGGCGCGATGATGCAGGGCAGACATCAAGGCAAAGGCCGCCATGAGTCCCACCGTCTGATCTGACAGGGCGGTCTGGTCGCCAAAGGGCCTGTCTGGCATTCCAGACAGCGAGGTAAGCCCGGAAAAGTTACTGGGATGCTCGGCATAGGAGACGTAGTCTCTGTAAGGGCCGGTTCCTCCGAACCCGCTCTGGGACACCATTATGATGTCTGGCCGGATCGCCTTGAGGGAATCGTAGTCGAGGCCGAGGGACGGCATGACCCGTGGGGCGAAGTTCTCTATCACGACGTCACTTGTCGCGATGATACCTTTTAGAAGCTCCACCGCTCCGGGTTCCTTCAAGTTGAGGGCGCAGCCTAGTTTGTTCCGGTTGTAGAAGCTGAATGTGGCATTGCGATTGATGCCGAACACGCCGTCCTTGTGGGGAGGCTCTCGACGGACGGTGTCCACCCTGGATGCTGTCTCGATCTTTATGACCTCAGCGCCCATATCGGCCAGTTGCTTGGTGCAATACGGCCCGGCCCAGACCCATGTGAAATCAACTACCCGAATGCCTTCCAGCGCCATTGAATCCATCAGATGATCCCGGCCTTGCCGAGTTCTGCCAGACGCTCCTCAGAGTAGTTCAGCCGATTAGCGTAAATCTCCTGGTTGTGCTCTCCCAGAAGAGGAGCCGTCCTCCGGAGACTCCACGGAGTCTCTGAGAATGAATAGGAAGCTGACGGATACTCCGCGACGCCCACCTCCGGATGGTCCGCTGCAACAAAGAAGTCCCGCGAGCGCAGGTGCTTGTCGGCCATCACATCGCTCATGTCCGCCATCATGGAGGCGGGAGACCGTCTGTCCTGGGCAAGCTCCACGATCTCCTGCTTGGTGTGCTTCATCGTCCACTCTGTCATCAACAGCCGGAGAACATCGGCGTTTTCGGCACGGCTCTGCTTGGTCTGGCACCAGTCTTCTTTGGCCCATTCGGGGTTGCCCATCGCGTCCACCATCGCCTCCCACTGGTACTCCTCACGCCCGGTAAGCTGAACGCTGCCATCTTTGCAGGGGAGAAGCTGCATCGTCGCGGAACGAGTGTCGGTGGCCCGCCCGGCGATCTGGCCCGTGATTTGCAGGTTGGCGAAGGCGGCGCCGATACAGGAGGCTATGGTTTCCTGGGCAGAGACATCAACGTGCTGGCCAATGCCGGAGAAATCTCGCCGTGCAATCGCGCACATTGTGGCGATGGCGGCGGCGACCCCAGCGTGATAATCGGCCAGCGTTCCGGCGGCCTTCAGGGGCGGCCCAGGGCCATCTTCCAGAAAGCGCTCGCGCCAGATGTATCCCAGCCCTCCGGCGTGCCAGATGTTGAGGTTGAAGGCCCGGTAATCGGAATATGGCCCTGTCTGGCCGAAGGGGGTGATGGAGGTGACGACGATCCGAGGGTTGATCTGCTTCAAACTTGGGTAGTCCAGGCCCAGCCGTTTCATGACACCGGGCGGGTTGCTCTCCACCAGCACGTCCGCGTCGGCCACAAGCTCCTTGAAGATGGCCGCGCCTTCGGGACTCGTGGGCGAAAGTGTAACGCCCTGTTTGTTGGTGTTCAGATACAGGAACAAGCCGCTGCGCTCTGGATGCGGAACGTCATTTTTGAAGGGACCGTAAGTGCGGGCCACGTCTCCACGTTCGGGCCGTTCTATCTTTGTCACCTCGGCTCCCAGGTCTGCCAGAAGCTTGGCGCAAAATGGGGCGGCGACCATCTCCCCGAATTCAATCACCCGCAGGTCCGATAGCGCCGACTTGTGAATTGGCTCCGACTTCAAATCCTCACACATGCTCGCCGCCGGCCACCTTCATGGCGATGTTCGCCCATTCCCATAGTCGCTGGGGTTTGCTTAGGACGGTGCTGATGTCCTTCATGACGAACTCGGTCGGGCAACTAAATCTGGCGCATTGCTCGGCGGTGTCCCGTAATTCGCGTTCGACGGCGTCCGGCTCCCAGCTATCGGTTATGAACACAGCCGGGTTGGGCTTTCGGGAGAACACGAAGTCTCCGCCGATTTGTTCGGCGCCAATCTCCACGTTCGCCGATGGGCTCATGGATATCTTGCGCAGGTTCGGAATCTGCCTGAGCAGATCTATCTTGTTGTGAAGATGATCGCAGCACCCGTAGTTAACGAGTCCAAATCTGGAATACCATTTGACCGCGTAGTTCAGCTCGAACTCCTGGTGCATCGCGGGTGATACGCCCTCGAATATCTGGGCAGCCCCATGTGTCCAGGAATCCCGAGCGCGCGGGCGCTTCGGGTCGAACCCGTCGGTTGGAAGCTCGTCTGTGTAGGATGGGGAGCATGGCGAGACGCGCTGATTGAAAGTCGAAGTCGAAGCGCGGATAGGCCCCAGAAGCCCTTGCTTTTCGACCTGATCGAGCATGGACAGACGGGTGTCAGTGTACCTGGAAATGATCTGGTGCATTAGCTCCGGCCTGTCCGCGAGGTCCACCAGCATCTGCTCGGCCCCACGCCACTTGAGGATGTCATCCCACGGGCTGAACGCCTCGAAATACCCTTGCAT
Source organism: SAR202 cluster bacterium (assembly GCA_030743915.1). Taxonomy (GTDB): domain Bacteria; phylum Chloroflexota; class Dehalococcoidia; order Lucifugimonadales; family UBA1123; genus UBA1123. The sequence goes on from JASLRP010000446.1 coordinate 4,090, forward strand.
CTCAATGTCAATGACGCCGCCAAATATGTGGCGCGCCATCTCCTCTGCGCCGGTCGTGGTCTCCTCGTCCACCTCGATTGTCGGGACCGCAAACTTTTGAACGTCTTCCTCGGTCGCCAGTTGGTCGATGTAGTGATGAGAGACGATTTCGTTTCGCGCATCGGTCGTCAGCGTTCTCTCGACGATGTCCACTCCCATGACCCCTGTGGTGGGTAGCGGCTGTTCCCCATAGTCGAGGCCGCGAATGGCTATGGGAATGTGCACAACCGGCTCGACGACCATGTCGGCCCGCATGTGTTTCCAGGCGTAGAGTATCCGGCGGAGCCTCGACTCGAAATAGCGGCAGAAGTCATCCTCGGTTTGCAGGAGGAGTTCGCCATCGACGTCCATCTCATGCCAGGGGATGTTATCGACCATGACCATCGGGCGGACCGGCTTGAGGTCGTTCAGCGCCTTCCAGAGGTTGATCTTTTCCTGTTGAACCGGGAGAGTTCCGATCTCGGCCAATCGTCCTGCCAGATTTCGCAGGATTTCGCGGTCTTTGTTGGTCACGTGCATTTCTGCCCCCTTGTTGCTGGCGCTGCGCCCAATTCTTCATCAGACCTGCGCCTGATGTCAACACAACCTTGTGGTTCGGGCAACAGTGTGTCTCATACTTGCGGGTTGCAGACAGTCAGCCTACTCGCACATGCTCAATCGGCGCCAGCCTTTTTGACAGACGCGGGTGTAGGGGTCGAAACGCCCTCTTCGATTACGCGCATGGACTTCCATTTACCTGTCCGGTAGCGGAAAAGGAACGCGAATCCGAGGATGATGATGTAGGCCGTCAGGATGCTCCAACCCACGGCGATGTCAGCGTCGAGCAACACCATAGCGATGTAACTGGGGATCACCAGCGCCACCGAGGAGAGCAACAGGGCCATGAACATGATGTACCGAGTGTCCCCCGCTCCTTTGAGGGCCGACGAGACGACAATGTTAAGCGTGTCAAACAAAGAAAAGATGGCTATGAAGCGAAGCGCTGTCACCGCAATTGGCCGAATATCAGCGAAGCTCTGGGCGTCCGCCTGGGCCTCAAAGGGCTTTAACAAGAGACCCGGCGCGAACCAATAGAGCGCGGCAGCCGTCGCCATGTAGATGAAGGCTATGTGCCCTCCGGAGTGGACGCTCCTCTCCGCAAGGTCGATTCTGTCTCTCCCGAGGGACTGCCCCACCTGCACGGAGACCGCTATCCCGACCCCAATCATAGGCAGGAAGCCGAGGACATTGAGATTCATGGCGACGTTGATTGCCGCCAATGGTGTCGTCCCCAGTCGCCCCATAAAGAGGATGAAAACGGTGAACCCAATCATGTCGATGAAGAACTGGACCCCATTGGGAAGACCATACCGCACAAGGCGCGCGAACAGGGCGCGCTCGAATCGACACCCCGCGAGACTGCGGTATTGGAGTTTGTACTCGGACCTCGAAAGCAATGCCAGATAGACGAGGAATTGTGTGCTCGCAGATATGTTGGTGGCTATCGCGGCGCCCTTGATCCCAAGCTCAGGGAAGCCCCAGTTGCCGAATATCAGGGCGTAGTCCGTGACCGCGTTGATGGCGGTCGCCAGCACATTCACCCACATCACGGGCCACGTCCTGCCCCGTCCTGAAAAGAAGCCCGCCACAGCCGCGGATGCAATGAACGGCGTGGCCCCGAGACAGAGCAATCGGAAGTAAACGATTTCGTCTTCGAGAATTGCAGCCTCGTGGCCGACGAAGCGGAAGAAGATTCCGGCAAAGGGCACGAGGGCAAGAAGAATCCCGCCACCGATCAACGCTATGTATATCCCCTGCCAGACGGTTGGACCGATGCGCTGGTCCTGTCCTGCTCCCTTGTATTGGGCGACGAATGTGCTTGTGTATCCGGCTGTGCCCAGGAATAGGGTCATCAGCGCGAAATTGAGCATGCCGGCTGGCATCGAGGCCGCAACGGATTCTGCCGAGTGCCACGTCAAAAACATCCGATCCACGAAGAGCATGATAGCCACAGAACCCATGCTCAGGACCAGCGGAATAGCAATCGTCAGCGTCTGGCGGTAGCCATTCTCGCGGTTCCAGCGGTCCATTATGGACGGGACGGCGCGCTCAAGCCTCAACTAAATGCCTCCTATAATCGTTGATGGGACATCAGAGTATAACGCCTGCTCAGCGCCACTGCATAGGTTATTTCTGAGAAGCAAAACAGACAAGTTTTCTTGCGTAAGATACTGCGGATAAACGCGCGCACGGAGGTTGTCATCGCAGCGGGCAGCGGGGCGAACTACAAACGATTAGAGAGCGCCAGATGCCCAGGTTAAGTCTTGTTGATGACGTTGACGCCCAGGTTTCGAAGGGTGTCCACCCAGTCGGCGACGGTCTCCAGGCTTGGCGGTTGAGGGTCCACGCTGCCATCCGCTTCCAGGCCGAGACGCGGACGCTTCCCGACGCCCAGGCTATGGTACGGCATGACCTCGACGCCCAACAGACCGGTCAGCGGCCTGACGAAGCGGGCCACCTCTTCGAAATGGTCCTGGCGGTCGTTCAGCCCAGGTATGATCGGCAGGCGCACGAGTATGGACGCTCCCGCGTCGTGAAGCGTCCTGAGGTTGTCCAGGATGCCTTTGATCGGAACGCCGGTGTTCTTGCGGTGCTGGGCATCGTCGGTGTCTTTGACGTCGTACAGGAACAGATCGGTGTGGGGCATCACGCGGGCCAGCCGGGCAAAGGTCACATGTCCGGCGGTTTCCACGGCAGTGTGCACGCCTGCCTCTTTCGCCCTTCTCAACAACGTCTCCGCGAACTCGATCTGTTGGAGCGGTTCACCGCCTGAGAGTGTGATGCCGCCGCCGGAATCCTGGTAGAACAACCGGTCACGCAGCGCAATGTCGAGAACGTCATCGCACGAGCGATCACGCCCAACGAGTTCCAGCGCCCCCGAAGGGCACGCTTCTTCGCAATCGCCGACGGTAACACAATTGTCCCTGAGAAATATGTGGCGCTCCTGATTGTCCATTATGTGGGCCTCGCTGGGGCAGGCCTCGACACAGTCGCCGCAATTGATGCACTTGTCCGCAACGAATGAGAGCAGAGGCGCCGGGTGTATTCCCTCTGGGTTGTGGCACCACAGACACCGCAGGGGACATCCTTTCAGGAACACCGTTGTCCTGATGCCCGGCCCGTCGTGGATGGAGAATCGCTGGATATCGAATACCCGTCCGGTCGGATTCGATGCAGGTGTATTCGACCGGACGGCTGTTTCAAGATTATCGGGGGCCATGCGTCGTGAACTCCGTTGATTTGCGGCCCGCAACAGGACTGGGCGGCGGACGCGCTTTTGTTTGAAGATATGGAAATCCTCCGTAAAATAGCATATCCTACCTTGGATGGGGAAGAAGGCGCCTCGAAACACGCATGTGTGACGGAGGCGAAAATCGTGCAGACAGTAATTCGACAGATCGCGGCCAGCGATGTCCTGGAACTCGTAACCGACAGTCGCATTGACCACTTGCGGGACATGCACTGGCAGAAGACCCACGAAGCGGCGGTAGTTCAAAAGCCTGTTACAGGCTCCAACGAAGACACACTGACGGGCCACGCCAGAGATTTTGCGGCCCTGCTGGAAGCCAGCGACCCGTTCATTCAGCCGGACGAGTTGATAGTCGGCACCTCTTTGGCAACTCCCGAGGATGGGGATCAAATCGACCTGGGAGAGTATGATCCTCACTACCCGCCGGGCCACGCCATGCTGCTGGCTAGAGGTCTGCCTGGGATGCGAGACGCGGCGAACGCCAGGCTTCAGGCCGAGACCGACCCGGACAGCCGTGATTTCCTTCGCGCCGTGGAGATATCCTATGCCGCCGCCTGCCGCTACGTCGAGAAATGCGCCAGGCACGCCGAGGACATGGCCTCAGTCGAATCCGACCTGACCAGAAAGGCCGAGTTGGAACGCATATCTGCGAATTGCGACGAGCTGGCCAGCGGCGTTCCGACGTCCTTCTACTCTGCGCTCCAACTTCTGCAATTCGTTCGCGTGTTCGGCGGTCGCGGGTGCATCGGGCGCTTTGACCAGTGGATGTACCCGTTCTACCAGCAGGACATCGACCAGAACCGCATTACCCAAGAAGAGGCGCAAGAACTCCTGGAGTGCCTCTTCGTCAAGCTCAACCATTTCCCGACGGCCAATCAGGCCGACAACGACACCCTGCGCAACATTTCTCTAGCCGGCCAGACCCCGGACGGCAGTGACGCCTCCAACGAACTCACCTACATGTGCATAGAGGCATCAGCAAAGCTGATGCTGCCCGAGCCCAAGATCAATGTGAGGTTCTTCCCAGGCTCTCCGCCCGACCTGGTCCGCGCTTGCGGCCAGGCGCTGGCGAAGGGGGCCAACACGTTGGCGATGTTCAACGACGAGGTCGCCGTCCCCTCCCTGGTGAAGCTGGGCATCCCTCTGGAAGAGGCCCGGGACTACTGCAACGATGGCTGCTCCGAGCTAATCATGGGAGGCAAGGGCACCATCAAGTTCAAGGTCCACGATGCCCTGCCCATTCTCATTGATCTCGTTTTCGACTCCGAGAATAAGAGCTACTCGACATTCGATGAGGTGATGGACGACTATAAGTCCAGGTTGTCCCTGAGAATGCCTGAAGCGCCCGGTCCCGCCCGTCCGATTACCTTCCCGTTTTTCGCCGCAGGGATTGAGGATTGCCTGGCAGAGGCATCTCCGGCTGCCGCCCGCTACGCCATCAACGGCTGCATTTTGGCCCAGGTGGGCAATGCGTCGGACGGCCTGGCCGCCATCAAGAAGCTCGTTTTTGACGACGGAATCCTGACATGGGACCAACTGCGCGACGCCATGACTGCCGACTTCGAGGGGCACGAATCGCTCCAGTTGAGGCTCAAGAATCGGACGTCCAAGTACGGCAACGACGACGATTACGTTGACTCGATTGTTAAGGATATCGCCGAGTATTTCTGCGACGGCGTTCACGAAAGGTCCTGCAACACCGAAGGTTCCGGCGGCAAGTGGGCTCCCGGTTTCATGTCCTTCGGCATACACCGCAAGAGCAGCACTCCGGCCTCGCCAGATGGCAGGAGCAAGGGCGAGCTAACAGCCAACAGCTTCTCGCCTTCTGTGGGCATGGACACGAGCGGCCCGACGGCGGCCCTGCGATCAGTAGCCAAAGTGGACCTGACCAAAGCGTCCCACGGCTCTGTGTTCGATATCGCCTTGCATTCGGCCATCGTCAAGGGCGACGATGCCTTCGAGAAGTTCGTGGTCCTGTTGACCAGCTTCCTCAAGATGCGCTCAGCCGCCACGCTCCAGGTCAACGTCATCGACCGGGACACGCTGCTCCGGGCGCGCGAGAACCCAAATTTGCCGGAGTTCCGGACACTAATCGTCCGCGTGTGGGGCTTCTCAGCGGTCTTCGTCGATCTGCCCTCTGAACTGCAAGACCACGTCATAGCGCGCACCGAGCATGGATCGTTTCAATCCTGACGGCTCCGGATGAAAGCGCGTCCGGTGACCCACAACCGGCTCATAGCCTGACCTAATCGGTAAATCGGTATCGCAGCAGTGTGGTACCGATTTACTGTTCTATGACACCACAATTGTAACTGGCGGTTTGTCAGGTTCTTGGCGCCCAGGTCCAGCAGCGCTGGTAGGAAGGCAAGGACCAGCGCGTCGGATCATCATGACAGTGAGAAAAACAGGGGCGCTATTTTTCAGGTTTGGCGGCGCTTGCGGAGGGCCATATTGGCCGCATGTAAGCCAGTCCTGCCTGTCGACCTAGACGCTAATCCAGCCTGGAGGGGAAGAGATGACACTAGATGGAAAAACGGCGCTGGTCACGGGCGGCGGTCGGGGAATCGGCCGGGCCATCGCGCTGGCCTATGCTCAGGAAGGGGCGGATGTGGCCGTCGTGGCCCGGACGTCAACCGAAATTGAGGAGGTTGCGGCGGAGATTCGAGCGCTTGGCCGAAAGGGGGTGGCTCTCATTGCTGACCTGACGATAAGCCAGGACGTCCAAGAGATTTTCCAGGCGGCTGTTGAAGGTCTGGGCAAGGTGGATGTCCTGGTAAATAACGCGGGAGGTTACCGCCTCTACACCAGCAATCTGGCCCACCAAGTCCCTGTTCTTGAAATCACCGAGGAGGAGTGGCGTCGGGTGCTGGACGCCAATCTGACCACGGCCTTTCTGTGTTGCAAGGCGGCGCTTCCACACATGATGGAGCGACGCAGCGGCGCCATCATCAACATGAGTTCCGGTGTGGCCACGAAGGGCAGAGCCGGCGGCGCGGCTTACTCCGCAGCCAAATCTGCCGTGGAGCGCCTGAGTGAGTCCCTTGCTGACGAGGTTCGAGAGTTCGGCATCGCCGTCAACACGCTGACGCCTGGCTGGGTGCTGACGCGCCCCAACGACGACTATGACGCCGAAGTGCACAAGCGCATGCGATTGCCGGAAGACATTGCCCCCTCGGCGTTATTCCTCGCCAGTCAGACGTCGGAATCGTTGACGGGACAACTGATCAACGCGCCAGAATTCGATCAGGATAATGGCATCCAGCGCCCGTCCGCCTATGATCGTCTGTACGGGTAGAGCATTGCGCCAGGCCCAGGTTATCGGCGTCGACCGGCAGTCCCGATAGGCGCGGATTGCCAGTGAGGAGGGGCATATCCTTGAGTCCCGATTCCCCTCGCTCAACCGCGATGGAAGGATGATAATGTGACTGGCGCCAGACAAATGCGGCCCTCACGTCAAAGCTGGCGCAAAGTTGTATAATCCAACTTGACGGGGCTCGCGCAGATTTGTCGAAACGGCCACTAGCACATCACGTTCGAGCAAGAATTTTCGAGCAGGATTGTGGTTTCTCAGCCAGGAAGAGGTGCGATATGTCAGGTCCTGTCAGAGTCGTTCATTATCTGAACCAGTTTTTTGGAGGGATCGGTGGCGAGGATCACGCCTACGCCCCCGTCCAGATGCAGGAGGGCCCTGTCGGTCCAGGCAGGGCCCTTCAGGCCGCGTTGGGTGACGACGCGACTATCGTCAGCACCATCGTGGGCGGCGACAACTACCTCACCGAAGAGATGGAATCTGCCATAAGCGCAGCGTCGGCTTATCTCGATCAGGTGAAACCGGATGTGGTGATCGCCGGGCCAGCGTTCGACGCTGGACGCTATGGCCTCGCCTGTGCCGAGATATGCAGGCTCGCCGCTCAGAAGGGAATCGTCGCCGTCACCGGCATGCACCCGGAGAATGCGGGAGTCCTGACCTACCGCAAGGACATCCTCGCGGTGTCCACGGGAACGGACGCGACGGAGATGGCCCAGATCATGGGGAGTATGTCCCGGCTGGCCCTGAAGTCTCTTCGAGGCGAGGAGTTGGGGCCTGCATCGGTCGAGGGCTACATCCCCCACGCCATTCGCAGGCAGGTCATGCACGAGAAATTCGGCTACGAGAGGGCCGTGGATATGCTGCTGGCCCGTCTTGCCGGAACGCCTCACCAATCGGAGATGCTCATCACGGGATATGACGACATTACGCCTGCCAGCCCTCTGGAGAGCCTCGAAGGCGCGACCATTGGGCTTGTGTCCAGCGGAGGACTTGTGCCCAGAGGCAATCAAGATCGTCTGGTCGGCTCCAAGGCGGAGACCTTCTTCAGGTACGACATAGGCCAGACCGCCTCGTTATCTGTCGATGATTGGGAGTCGGTGCATGGCGGCTTCGGCACTCTGATCCTCAACACCAAAGACCCAAACTACGCCATGCCCCTCAGCACCGTGCGATACCTTGAGGACAAAGGCATCATCGGGGGCGTATACCCGCAGTTCTTCAGCACCACGGGCAACGGCACCGCCGTCAGCGCAGCCCGCCGCATGGGAGGCGAGATCGCCGCCGAACTCAAGGCGAACAACGTCGACGGCGTTCTGCTGGTGGCGACTTGAGGAAGCTGCAACCGTTGCGGCGCAACGTTGTCAAAAGAGATCGAGCGAGCTGGAATTCCCGTGGGGATGATGACAGCAATGCCTGCCATTCCTCTCTCGGTGGGCGCAAGTCGGGTAGTCAGGGGAGTTCGCGTTCCCCACGTGTGCGGCGACCCCGCGCTGTCCGAAGAAAAAGACCATGAACTCAGGGCGCGCATAGTCGAGACGGCCCTTGCGTCCCTGACCACCCAGGTGACCGAGCCGACCCTGTTCGAGCCTTCCGAAACCGCCTCCGGGCAGGTGACGGCATGAGGCTGGAGATTGGAAACTTTGCGGTGACCGACATCACCTTCGGGTCTCAGACCCGCTGGGCGGATGGCGTCCTGGAAATCGACAGGCAGGAGCTTGCCGATCTGGTCTTGGAGGACCCATACGTGGCCTCGGTAGAATTCGAGGTCGCGCGGCCCGGCGACTCCACGCGAATCATGAAGATTCGAGACATCATCGAACCGAAGGTCAAGGCTGACGGCCCCGGAGCGACCTATCCGGGCATGTCCGGACGGGCGGTCGATATCGTCGGCCAGGGCAGGACCAACTGCCTGCGAGGGATGACGATAATCTGCTGCTCCGACATGCCGGGCTTCAATCCCGACGGCTCGCACTGGTGGGGCGCCACCTCCGTGGAGGGCAGGAGCGAGGCCACCTTTATCGACATGGCGGGAGCCGGAGCCGTGACCCCCTTTGCGGGCACTGTGAACCTGTGTGTCCAGATTGAACCTCAACCCGACGCCTACGCCGACGATTGGAACCGCGCTGTTCACTCCGCCATGCTGAAAATCAACGACCATCTGGCGAACACGACCCTGGGACTGGAACCGCCTGAGGTGCAGACCTACGATCTCGATGGTCGGGATGACGCGCTGCCAAACATCGTGTTCATCCCGGTGCTGGCCTCCGCGGAGTACCGCTTCGGACCGCGCACCAGCCTCGGCACCAACGTGTACGGCATCGGGCGACTCACCGAGCCGTGGCTCCTGCAACCCACCGAGATGATCGACGGCGCGGTGTGCGGGACTTACATGGAGAACTTCACCTGGCCGATCATGGAGACAATTGTGCCTCACATGTGTTCGCGTCACGGGGAAGACTTCAACTTCGTGGGGTGCATCATCGTGCGAAGCAACTGGGAAGCCCAGGCCGAGAAGCAGCTTATGGCCAACAGGGCCGCCCAGATGGCGCTGGACCTCGGCGCTCAGGGAGCGATAGTCACCACCAACGTGCGGGGGCAGCGCTTTCTGGAGACGATCCTCACAGTCCAGGCCCTTGAGCGGGCAGGAATCAACACCATCCTCATGACCGAAGAGGAAGACAACGAGAACGGCAACGCCCCCCCGTTGCTGGTGTCTGTCCCGGAGGTCGTGTCGGCGGTCAGCACGGGCACTGGAGGTGTCGAGACAGCCTTCCCCAGAGTGGAGCGCGTAATCGGATTGAGAGACCCTGACCCGTCCTGGTTCGAGGAAAGACCGCCGATTCATGGTCGTTACGGGACCACCCACCTGCATGACTTCTACGGTTTCGGCAAGCAGGGTTACCTCGATTTCTGACACAAAGATGTCGGGTTGCAACACTCAGACCCAGGGGGCAAAGACATGAGGCTTGAAGTAGGGACTTTTCCCGTACACGACATCGTGTTCGGAAGCGACACCCGTTGGGCCGACGGCGTTCTGGAGGTTGACAAGAAAGAGCTTTTGGAACTGATGCTGGAAGACGCGTCCGTAGCCTGGGCGGACATCGAAGTGGCGCGACCCGGCGACTCGACACGGATTGTGCGAATCCACGACGTGATCCAACCCAAAGTGAAAGCCCAGGGTCCCGGCGCCATATATCCGGGCATCGCCGGCAGGCCTGTGGAAACGGTGGGGAGCGGCAGGACTCATGCGTTGGGAAATATGTGCATCACCCTGTGCGGCGAAATGCCCGAGATCACGATGGATGGTTCCCGATGGTGGGGGACCAGCGAGATCAACTACATCGACATGTCCGGTCCTGGAGCCGTGACGCCCTTCGCCAATCTGATCAATCTCTGCGTGACCGCGGAACCCAGAGCGGGTGTGTATGCCGACGACTGGAACCGAATCGTTCGTTCGGCCCTGTTGAAGATCAACGACCGACTGGCGGAAACAACGCTGGGATTGGAGCCTCCCGAATTGCGGGCGGTGGACCTCGACCAGCGTGATGAAGCGCTGCCCAATCTGGTGTTCGTGCCGGTTCTGGCTTCTGCGGAGCATAGGTTCGGCCCGAGGACGAGCATGGGAACGGGCATCTACGGCATTGGCCGCCTGACCCAACCCTGGTTTCTCCAGCCCACAGAATTGATCGACGGAGCCATTTGCGGTTCGTACCAGGAGAACTTCACGTGGCCGATCCTGGAAACCATCGTGCCTCACATGTGCTCGCGACATGGGGAAGATTTCAACTTCGTGGGGTGTATCGTCGTGCGAAGCAACTGGGAGGCTCAGGCCGAAAAACAGCTAATGGCCAATCGGGCGGCTCAGCTTGCGGTTAACGCCGGCGCCCAAGGCGCTATCGTCACCACCAATGTACGAGGGCAGCGCTTCCTGGAGACGGTCCTCACCGTCCAGGCACTTGAACGGGCCGGGATCAACACGATTCTCATGACAGAGGAGGAGGACAACGAGAGCGGCACCGCGCCGCCACTGTTGATGTCTGTGCCCGAGGTGTCCACCGTCGTCAGCACCGGAACCGGAGGCGTCGATGCGTCGTTTCCCAGGGTGGAGCGAGTCATAGGCGCGCGCGAACCCGAGGCTCATTGGTTCGAGGACAAGCCGCCCATTCATGGTCGGTACGGAGTCAGCCATGCCCACGATTTCTACGGCTTCGGCAAGCAGGGTTACCTCGATTATTAGCCGCATAGTTGAGCGCAAGCGTCGTGAACAGATTACTCTTTGAAGGCGGGCATCACTTCATTCGCCAGTAGCTCGAGTTCGGTCATGATGTGCGTGTGACTCATGCCTGGAAAGTAGAGCCTGCATATCAGGTGATCCATTCCGAAGGTGTCCACGAATCGCTGTATCTGGCGTATGCAGGTCTCTGGCGATCCGATGATGAAGCGGTCACGGCTCAGAGTGTCGATGCGGTTCACGTCCGTGCTGTCAGTGGACCCGATGAGGGGATGCTGCCAGCCGCCGCCGTACTCGTCCCGATAGTTGACCAGCAGATGACGCTCTGCCAACTCCAGCGCTTGGGAATCGGTTTCAGCGATCACCACCTCTCGAGTGAGGGGCGTGGGGACAGCCTCGATCTCAGCGCCTCCGGCGATCAGGTGTTCCCGGTAGGTATCCTGACAGTCCAGAAGTTTTTCCAAGTCTGCGGTGGGCCCGGGGACCCAGGCGTCTCCCAGCGTTGCCGCCCGTTCCAGAGACAGGTCTCCCCAACCTCCCAGCCATATTGGGAGCGCTTGATCAGGCCGAGGCTCGATTCTGGCGTCCTCAACTTGATAATACTTGCCGGAATATGACACCGTGTCCTCCGTCCAGAGCCTGCGGATCAGCGTCAACGCTTCGACGTATCTCGCGCCGCGCATTTTGAGGGGAGCCTGATAGAGGGCGAACTCGTCGGGCCGATAGCCTATGGCCGCGCCCAGGATAAATCTGCCGCCGCTCATGACATCGAGCGTCGCTGCGTCTTCGGCGACACGCACCGGATGGTAGAAGGGCAGCACGATAATGTCGGTGCCCAGAACTATTTGGGAGGTCCTGGTTGCCACACCCGCAAGACACATCATCGGCGAGGGCCAGTAGTGGTCTTTCACACCGTGGTGCTCCTCAAGCCAGGCCGAATCAAACCCAAGTTCCTCAGCGCGGATCACCTCATCCATGAATTCCTGGTAGAAGTGGCCTCCCTCGGTCCCGATGAAGCCGAATTTCATGATGCACATCTCCTGGACGAACAATCCTCTGACTCAGTCAGAGTTTCAGGCCACTCGCGACGCTTGCCTTGGAACGACCGTTGAGGGCACGCCATCGAACCCATATAATGCTAGCACGATTCGAGATCGAGACAGGACAGGTGAGATCATGCTTACTGACCCCGCTATCGACACACTGAAAATGATTCGCCCGAATCGCGAGATCACGGGCATTTCGGCAACGCTTCTGCCGTTTTCTCCGGCGGGAGAGGTGGACTGGGACAGCTTCAACGCCCACGTGTCTCGGACGTCCGATGAAGGGCTTACGCCTGCGGTCAACATGGACACGGGTTACATCAACCTGCTGGACGATGACACCCGCCACTCAGTGTTGGTGCGAACCCAAGAGGCGCTGGACGGAAGACCCTTCGTCGCCGGCGCATTCGTTGGCGACCAACCAGACGACCAACTGGACCTGGATGAGTACCGAAAGCAGATCGAGCTTATCCAGAGACATGGCGGCACGCCTGTGATCTTCCAGAGCTACGGTCTGACTCAGCAGGCTTCCGAGGACATTGTTGGAGCGTACGCTGACCTGGGGCGCGAGTGTACAGAGTTCATCGCTTTCGAACTGGGCAAGATGTTCGCTCCCTTCGGCCAGATATACGATGTCGACACCTTCGGGGGCCTGATGCAGGTACCTCAGTGCATCGGCTCGAAGCATTCGTCCCTTGACAGGTCGCTGGAGTGGGAGCGTCTTGTGATGAGGGACCAGAGGCGCCCGGACTTCAAGATATTCACCGGCAACGACCTGGGAATTGACATGGTCATGTACGGCAGCGACTACCTGCTGGGGTTGAGCACCTTCGCGCCTGATTTATTCGCGCGTCGGGATGCCATGTGGGCTGCTGGCGACCCTGGTTTCTATCAACTGAACGATCTGCTTCAGTATCTGGGTTTCTTCGCTTTCAGGGAGCCTGTTCCGGCGTACAAACACAGCGCTGCTCAGTTCCTCAAGCTGCGAGGGTGGATCAGCCACGACGCTCCGCATCCCGACAATCTCCGAAGGCCCGACAGCGACGTCGAAATCCTGAGGGACATTGTCGAACGGCTGGAGGCGTTTTAGCCTCTCACGGGGCGAGGGTTGATGTTGCGAAATTTCGATGCCGCTGACACCCTTGTTTGGATCAGTTGACTACCAGATCGAGACTCATTCGCGAGAGCCTCTCACATCCGGTCTCGGTGATCAGTGAGGTTTCGCCCAAAGACATTGCAAGGCCTCGTTGGCTGTCCAGCAGTATCATGTGCATGAAGATCACCATGTTGGGCTGGATGACGATGGGGTTGTCGGCATAGAGCATCGGCCAGTCCATCCACGTTGGCGGATACAACGCGCCCAGGCTGTAACCACAGGCGTTCAGGCGATGCTCGCCGAAGCCTGCGGCATCGAGGACTCTGGCGTGGACGTCGAAGACCTCTCCGAAGGTGACGCCGGGTCGGGCAGCTTCCTGGCACGCCTGGAGGGCCTCGACACAGGCCGAGTGCATGCTCACCTGCTGAGGGTTTGGACGACCAGTCAGGACCGTTCGCATCAGGCAGGAATGGTAGTGGCGAAACGCGCCTCCGAACTCCAGTTGAAGCTGGTCATTGTCGCCCAGCGTCCCATATCCGGTGAAGTTTCGGACCATCATGGCGCTCTCTCCTGCTCCGATGATGAAACGAGAGGCAGGATAGTCTCCTCCGCCTCGGAATATGGCGCTATGCATGGCGGCCAGCACGTCCTGCTCCGAGGCGCCAGGAACTGCGAGACGATTCGCTTCCTCCAGCGCGTCGTCGCCAAGTTCGGCAGCCCGACGGACGTAGGCCAACTCTGCGGCGCTTTTCACCAGCCGCAACCGATTGACGAGGCCCGAGGCGTCCTCATGTGAGCAAAAGCCCTCAAGCGCGGACCTGACCATATCCCAGCGCTGGCCAGTCAGCGAATAGGCGTCCAACTCCACGCCAAGACGTCTGCCGCTCAATCCGATCTCTTCCAGGACTGATCGAAGGTCCAATCCGGGGTTGCTGTCCGCCCGATCCACCCATACGCGAATGTCTTCGATAGTCGAGGTCAGGCGCGCCTGTCGCAGGTCTGCCGAGCGAGTCAAAAGCATCAGCCGCCCATCCGCTCCCATATACAGGCACTGAAACTGGGAGAAACCCATCGTGTCGTAACCCGTCAGGTAGTACATGCTCTCCTGACGGAAAATCAAGAGTCCGTCAAGATTCCTGGCCTGCATGGCGGCAATCGCATTGCGTTGACGGGCGAGAAATTCCTCTCGGGTGAAATGCAACATCGGATTTTACCTCCTGAGATGACGAATGGCCCCACAGCTTTTCTGAGTGGGGCCATTGTAACCTCAAACTGGTAGTCCAGGGCCAACAGTTGCGAATTTATGCTGACAGATAGAGCGATATTGAGCGCGTTTGATGGCGATTGACAATGTGAGCAGGTCAGGTGTAGATATAGGCTGAGACGCCGCACAATGTCGCGTTCGTGAAGCCAGGGAATTCCATATCCGGATTGAGGGGGCCACGCCAGTGAGTCAGACACCCGCACAAGCCACAGGATTCAATTACTTTGATGGAGATTACCGGTGGTCTGCTGGCCTGCGCATGGCGCTGTCCGCCGCTCGCGACGGAGGTTCAGAACTTGGCGAAGTGGACATGGTCGGGCAGCGACTCCTGGACCGTGTCGGGGATGACGAGGCATGGTTCGATGCGTGGCGCTGGATGGGCGACCGCGTATTGGACCTGGCGCGCCGGGAGGAAGAAGCGGGACACCGTTTCACCGCCGCCGGGGCCTATCTGAGGGCCACGACCTACTATCAGGTGGGGGAGCGGTTCCGCACTCCAAAGGACGCCGAAGCTCAGGATGTCTATCGCGCATCGGTGGACTCTTTCCATCGTTATATGGCGCTGACCGACCGACCCAGCATCGAGGCTGTGGAGGTCCCGTATCAGGGAGGCAGCCTTCCCGCTTACTTCATGCGGGCCGAGAACACTGACCTGGCTCAGCCGCCGTGCGTCGTCTTCTTCGACGGCCTGGATGTCACCAAAGAAATTCTGTGCCTTCGCGCTGCCGATCTCGCTCGTCGCGGCATCGGCTGTCTTCTTGTGGACGGTCCCGGCACCGGCGAGTCGATCCGTTTCCGCAACATGCCCCTCCGATTCGATTACGATCTGGCTGGATCGGCAGCCGTGGACTATCTTGAAGGCCGCGCCGATGTTGACGCTGATCGAGTCGGAGTCATGGCTCTGAGTCTGGGAGGGTACTACGCTCCCCGCTGCGCCTCTTTGGAAAAGCGGTTCAAGGCGTGTGTCGCGTGGGGCGCCATCTGGGATTATCACGCCACCTGGAAGCGCCGGATCGACGCCGCTTTTCAGACGGCCCTCTCGGTTCCCGGACATCACATCAACTGGGCGCTGGGAGTCGAGACTCTGGAGCAGGCTTTGGAGAAGCTGGAGGACTTCCGACTGGATGGCGTTGTGCAGAAGATGGAATGTCCCTTCCTCGTGACCCACGGCGAACTGGATGCCCAGGTCCCACTGGAGGACGCCCGCGCTCTGTATGAGGCGGTCGGCTCTGATGACAAGACGTTCAAGACATTCACCGCCGAGGAGGGAGGCCATCAGCACTGCCAGAGCGACAATCAGACGCTGGGCACGACGTATATCTTCGACTGGCTCCAGGAAAAGCTCTGAATGTCGTTTGAAAAACCCCTGGCGCGAAACAGTTAAGGAGGATGCTCAATGGATCTCGGACTGGCGGGAAAGGTTGCCTTTATCACCGGGGCAGGACATGGGATTGGACGCGCCTTTGCCCTGAAAATGGCGCAAGAAGGCGTTGCGGTTGGAATAGCCGATATCAATTCCGAATGGGCGGAGAAGACCAAACTTGAGATCACGCAGGAAGGAGGCCGGGCGCTGGCAATTCCCTGCGATGTGAGCGACGCCAAGCAGGTCCAGGCCGCCATCCATAGCACGGTCCAGGAATTCGACCAGATTGACATTCTGATAAATGATGCGGTCAGCCCGCTTCTCACAGGCTCGTGGGAGGAATTGGACGA
>JASLRP010000447.1 GCA_030743915.1 SAR202 cluster bacterium
CCGGGCGAGGAGAAAGAGGAATTCGTTCTCCTGTTCCCCTACACTCCGAATCAACGGAAGAACCTCATCGGCTGGATGGCCGCCCGCAGTGATGGCGAACATTATGGCAAGCTCCTAGCGTTCAACTTCCCCAAAGACCTCAATGTGGATGGCCCCGAGCAAGTCGAGGCCAGAATCGACAACGACCAGGATATTTCTGCCTGGTTCACCTTGAGATGTTCGGCTGGTTCGGTGTGTATCAGAGGCAACCTGCTGGTCATACCCATTGCCAACAGCCTGCTGTACGCCGAGCCGGTGTATATCAGGGCTGAAGGAGTCAACTTCCCCGAACTCAAACGTGTCATCCTGGGCACTGCCGACAAGGTAGTTATGGAAGATTCGCTCGAACTGGCGCTGGCAGAGCTAACCGGCGATCGATCGTTCGCCGCAGGCAGCGGCGACTCCCCATCCTCGACTGGGCCAACAACACCAACTCCCGGCGCGACTGCGCCATCGGCCTCCGACACTGTGGGGGGGCAGATAGAGACGGTTACGGAAACGCTGGACAGCATCAAATTGGATATCGAAAAACTTGAAGAGGCGCTCGAACGCCTGAAAGAACTCACCGGAGGGGATTAATATGACCACCGAATGGATGGACAAAGAAAGCCAATACTACATGTTCGTTGTGCGTCGCCAGCCAGTCGTGATCGCACGCGGCGAGGGCACTCGTGTATGGGACGTCGATGACAAAGAGTATCTGGATTTCACCTCGGGCTGGGCAGTGAATAATGCCGGACACGCAAACCCGGTAATCGCTGACGCGATTGCTGAACAGGCGCGGACTCTGCTTCAGACATCGAACCAGTTCTACACCATCCCTCAGTTGCAATTGGCCGAGATTCTGGTAGAAAACAGCGCGATGGACAAGGTGTTTTTCTGCAACAGCGGCGCCGAAGCCAACGAAGGGGCCATGAAGCTGGCCCGCAGGCACGGCGCCCAAAAACGCAACGGAGCTTTCGAGATCGTCACTGCGCTCAACTCGTTCCACGGGCGCACGATGGCAAACGTGTCCGCCACCGGCCAACCCCATTACCAGGAGCTGTTCCAGCCGATTCCTCCCGGATTTTCCCACGTGCCATTTGACGACATCGAAGCGCTCAAAGGCGCGGTCACCGACCGCACTGTCGCAGTCATGCTTGAACCTGTGCAGGCCGAGGGCGGCGTCAACATTCCTTCCGAGGGATACCTCCAGAACGTCCGCGACTTCTGTGACGAGAATGAACTGCTCCTAATATTCGACGAAGTTCAGACAGGCATTGGGCGTCTGGGCACCATGTTCGGATATGAGTCGTTCGGCGTCGAACCAGACATCATGACACTTGCCAAAGGTCTCGGCGGCGGCGTGCCCATCGGCGCTTTCATGGCGAAAGACGCAGCGATGGCCTTCCAGCCCGGCGACCACGGCTCCACGTTCGGCGGCAACGCTCTGACGTGCGCCGGGGCTTACGCATCCACCAAATACATCCTTGATAACGATGTGGTTGCCAATGCCGCGTCCGTCGGAGAATACCTCGGGCAAGGACTGAACGGCATGATGTCTCGCTATGATTTCATTACCGAAGTCAGGGGCATGGGCTGCCTGTGGGCGATGCTCTTCGACTCAGACATCACACCGGCTGTCGTCGGCGCATGCAATGACGCGGGCATTCTTCTGAACCCGCTGAGGCCCAACGCAGTCCGCCTCATGCCGCCTTTGACTGTCACCAAAGAGGAAGTTGACGAGGCTCTGGAAAGGCTGGAAACTGGCATCAAGGCAGCCACAGCCTAAATTAGACATCCAACCGAGACGTGCCCGCTGGACGTGATTTGTTCAGTGGGCACGCCGATTTTCGCCACCGAAAGGTAAGAAATTTTGAACTGGCGCGAGTTGCAAAAAAAGGACGTAAAGCTGGTCGGCGGCGCCGTGTCGGGCGGACTCGATAGCTGCACTGTCACCCACTGGTTGAAAAGCAAAGGGTTTCGAGTCCAGGGATTCACCGTTGATCTTGGCCAACCCGACGAAGAAAACCTGGACGCGATCACCGACAGGATGAAGGCCTGTGGCGCCGAGGACTCGTTCATCATACCCGGACGCGGGCCACTGGCCGACGCGGGATTGAAAGTCATTCAATCCCAGGCCCGATACGAGGGTGGATACTGGAACACGACCGGAATTGCCAGACCCGTCACCGTGGACGCAATTCTCCCTGAGATGGCCGAGCGTGACGTCGAAACGCTGTTCCACGGGGCCACGGGCAGAGGGAACGACCAGGTGAGGTTCCAGTTGGCGACCAACATGTTGAACCCAGAAATGGAAGTCTATGCCCCGTGGCGAGACCCTGAGTTCATCGCCGAATTTCCGGGACGCCAGCAAATGCTCGATTACTGTGAGGCTAACGGCCTCCCAATTCGACCAGCCCGAGAGTCCCGATACTCGACAGATGCGAACTTCCTGGGCCTGACTCACGAAGCCGGTGATCTGGAGGACGTGACCATTTCGCCAACCTTCGTCGAGCCGGGAATGGGCGTTTGGCCGTGGGACGCTCCCAACCAGACACAGGTAGTCACGATCCGTTGGGAGCAGGGCGTCCCGGTGGCGATCGACGGCCAACAGCTTGACCTGGAAGGCATCTTCAACACTGCCAACTCAGTTGGAGGCAAGCACGGCGTCGGAATTGGAGACCATGTGGTCGAGAACAGGTTCGTCGGCGTAAAATCACGGGGAATCTACGAAGCTCCCGCGATGGAATTGCTGGGCAGCAGCTACGAGTTCCTGCTCCAGTTTGTGCTCGACCGCCGAGCGAGAGAGTTTTTCGACTACGTATCGAGCGTGATTAGTCTCCAGATCTATCAGGGGTACTGGTTGGACCTGGCAACCCGGTCCGCGCTGGCCGCTCTTGAGCCTATCACCAGACTCGTCACAGGCGCTATTTCGGTTCGTCTCTATAAGGGCAAAGTCTATTTCGACACCGCCGAGGACACGCCGGAAGCCATGCCCCACTCTCTGTACACCGACGACAGTTCGATGGAGGCTATGGGCACCTATGACCACACCGACGCCGAAGGTTTCGTCAAGGTGTTGGGAATATCCGCAAAGAATCTGGCTAGCCGACAGCTAGGCTCCTGATCCAGCAGCCGCCTCATTAACAAAGAACTCTGATGACACTGTTGCCTCTGCCTGCCAGTCTTGACGAGATAACACCCTCGTGGCTGACTCGCGCGCTGGCGCCGCAACTCGCTTCAGAGAACGTAAACGTGACCGGCGTTGAGTCGGAAACCATCGCTGAGGGAGTGGGATTCGCCGGTGGTTTGGGACGGTTGACGATTGAGTATGATCTCGAATCAACATCGGCGCCGAAGACCCTGATTGCCAAAATGCCATCGAGTCATGAGCAAACCAGGAACCTGCTTACCACGCTGGGAGTTTACGAGCGGGAAGTCCGTTTCTATCAGAGCGTTGCATCCGAGATTCCGATGCGATCACCAAAGTGCTTTGTGGCTCATTGGGACTCCCAATCCAAGCGATTTATCCTGCTTTTAGAGGATTTGGGAGCGCTCCGTTTTCCGGACCAATCAGCCGGTTGCTCGGTCGAAGACGCCGAACTGGTGGTCACGGATTTGGCCAAACTCCATGCCTCAATGTGGAACAATCCTCTATTGAAGGAGTGGGCTTGGGCGCCGGCTTGGGACGCGGGCGCAGACCTGTTCGCGGCCAGCTTTCCGATGTGGTGGGGAAAGTTCCAGGAAGATTTTTCAGACGCGATCCCCGACGATTTCCAAAAAATGGCTGACATGGTGGCGCCTCGAGTCGCGGCGATCAAGACAAGGCTTGCCCAGCGCCCTGTAACTCTGTGCCACGGCGATTTTCGGCTCGCAAACATGTTTTTCGAGGATCCTCCGTCAGGTAATTCATTGACCGTATTCGATTGGCAGGCGATGAGGATTGGCCGCGCGCCCTACGATCTGGCCTACTTTCTGGCTGGGTCTATGACGGTGGAAGACCGCAGTGCGCACCAGGAGAGATTGAAATCCCGGTATCATGAGGGTCTGGTTCAGGCTGGCGTGACCGATTATTCGGAGATCGACTTCGAGGAAGACTTCGGCTACGGCCTGTTGGACCTTGTGAGCTTTACCGCGATGGTCGGTGGAAACTTGAGCTTCGAGGGCGAAGAGGCCCAACAATTCATTGACGGGGCTATCGTCAGAGTGGCAGATGCGCTCTCTGATGTTGACACTGAGCGACTGATCGCCAATTTGGGGTGAGTCACTCGACTCATGGACGCGGACACCACATGGTGTTCCGAGAGCAGCACATAATCGAAATGGGGTCCAACTGAATGAACGCACAGACTGACCCGGAAGTCAGAAACCAGATCGTCACCACCGTTCGCGACTTCGTCAAGAGCGAGGTCGCGCCCATCGCCCGTCAGTACGATGACGAAGACATCTACCCCCATCACCTCATCGATCCCATGCGGGAGATGGGCCTGTTCGGAATCACGATTCCTGAAGAGCACGGGGGGCTGGGCCTCGATCACACCACCTTCGCCATGATATTCGAGGAGTTGAGCAAAGGGTGGATGAGCGTAAGCGGCATAATCGGAACCCATCACGTGATGGCGCACATCGTCGCAGGCTTCGGCACTGAAGATCAGAAACAAAGCATCCTGCCTCGACTCGCCACAGGGGAACTTAGAGGCGCGCTGGGGTTGACCGAGCCGGAGGCTGGGAGCGACGTTCAGAACATCCAGACCACCGCCATCAAAGATGGCGAAGAGTACGTGTTGAATGGCAGCAAGATGTTCATAACAAATTCTGAACACGGCAATGCTCTGGCAGTTCTCGCCAAAACTGACCCCGACGCAGATCCTCGGCATCGAGGCATGAGTTGTTTCATCGTCGAAAAACCAGCCGCAGGACTCAAGATCGGTCAACATCTCGACAAGTTGGGATACAGAGGTCTGGATTCGGCAGAGGTGCTGTTTGACGACTGTCGTGTGTCCACCGACGCTCTGGTCGGAGGAGTTGAGGGCCAGGGGTTCAAACACGTAATGTTCGGCCTTGAAGGCGGGAGAATCAATGTCGCCGCTCGCGCTGTGGGCGTGGCAACTGCCGCGTTTGAGGCTGCGATAAAATACGCTCAGCAGCGCCAGACCTTCGGCCAACCCATATCTCAGCATCAGGCAATTCAATTGAAACTGGCTGATATGGCCACCAAAATCCAAGCGGCCCGCCTGCTGACTTACGAGGCCGCCGCAAAAAAGGACGCCGG
>JASLRP010000448.1 GCA_030743915.1 SAR202 cluster bacterium
TTCTCGTCGCTTCACTGTCGTCGGACCTACGGGTCTATTCCGAAGGAAGCAAGATTGTGCCGATTATTGTGGACCTAAACCTGCCCTTTGCATCAACCCAGGGAACTCGTCCATGGTGACCACCGGAGTCACTGTCGGGTACGTTTTGGCTGCTGTCCAGGTTGCATGTAGCGCCTCGAACAACGAATCCTCATTTGGAGCTTCAACGATGACTGTCAACTCCCTTCGCGTCATGGACGCGTACATTCCAATGGGGTTCAATGCCTGCCAAGATCCCAATACAGATTCCATTCGCTCTGGGTCACCTTCGACTTCCGTTCCAGTCACCGGGTCAATTTGCGCTTGCACCATGTATAACATTTCTTCCTCCGTCACTGATTATTGGCATCATGCCACTCTCCCGCTTCAGAGACACTATCACTGGCCTATTCGATGGTCAATTGACCTCTGAACGCTGAGCGGTCAACAATACGAGATCGGGACGGCTGACTCCCGCCGTGTCAGTCCGATTGGTGATCGCACACTGTAAGCACACTTGTAACAACGATGTAACTTATTTCGAATATCGTATTCGTTATGCCTGCCGAGCGAATAAGGCAAACGTCGTAGAGCTTCCCGGTTGAAGCCATATGTTCTCGCATCTTCCAGACGAGAAACGAATACTGCGAGAGACGTTTTATCCAACAACTTCCTTGGAGGAAAAGCACTGTGAATCCTACAGAATCAACCATGCGAGCCATCGTGCTTCAACGCCCGCGCGAGCTTTTTGTGAGCGAGGCGCCGATGCCCCAACCCGCCGAAGATGAGGCGCTGGTGCGAGTCAGAGCCACCGGAATTTGCAGCACCGACCTCATGGTCTTTCAGGGCCGCTATTCTAACCGCTTGCCCATCGTTCCAGGCCACGAGGCCGCCGGAGTTGTGGAACGAATCGGCGCTCAGGTTAGCCATTTGCAGGTGGGAGACCGGGTCGTCGTCGAGGCAAGCTGGGGATGCGGCGCATGCGCCATGTGTCTGTCAGGTGAGGACTTTTTTTGTGCCAATCGCGTGTCCCAGGGTCGAACCCGAAACGGGACTTTTGCCGAATACTTGACCGCGCCCGCGCGTGCCATTCACGCGCTGCCTCCGGAGATCGAATTCAACGATGCGCAGGCGATAATCACCGTTGCCTGCTCGGTGCGAGCTATCCGGCGGGGAAGGCCGGACATGGGAGATCGGGTGGCCATCTTCGGGCCGGGCATCGCCGGGATCATCCTTGCTCAACTCGCTCGGATCAACGGAGCGTCCGAGGTGGTGGTGTTTGGCACCCGTGATTGGAGACTGGAGGCGGCCCATAACCACGGTGCGAGCGAACTTGTCAACGTCCGACAAGACCATTGGGCGTTACGGGCCCTGGCGTTGACTGATGGTCAGGGTTTTGACGTGATCTTCGAGGCATCGGGCAACCCGGAAGCCCTGTTCGATGCTCATCGGGTGGTTCGCACAGGTGGCCGTATCGTGACGTTCTCTCTGTACGACGGGCCCATCGACCAGTTCCCAGCCCAGATGCTTTACAGCAAAGAAATTACGCTGATCGGGGTGCGCGGTGGAGCCGGTGGTTACCCGCATGCCATAGAGTCGGTTCGCAGCGGGGCGGTCCAACTTGGCTCGCTGGTCTCTCACATCCTGCCTCTGAGTGACGCCGATGAAGGATTTGCCCTCATGGAACGCAAGGAAAAAGGCGTGATGAGGGTGGTGCTCACGCCGTGACATTTGAAAAGGATGTCAAGGTCCGAGTAAGGCCAATCTAAGAACGCAATTGAGAGATGCGGTCGGTTACACCACAGGCAGCCCTTGCTGGTATCGAGATTCTAGGGTTTTGCCGATCTTCAGCTTGACCATGGACTGGGTGCCGCCCGCATGGTGCAGCATGATCAGGCTGTCGCGCACGTACTTTTGCACGGGCAGGTCACGCATAACGCCCACACCGCCGAAAAGCTCCATCGCGCCCTGAGTGATCTTTCGCGTCGCTTCTGCGCAGAAGACTTTGCATGCGCCAGCCAGGGCGGCATCGGGCTCTTTGTATGTGGAGGTCCACGCCGTGCGCCAGAGGAGAGTCCGGCCTGCCTGGAGGGCGACGTACAACTCCGCCAGAGTGTTCTGGACGGCCTGGTGTTGGATGATGGGCTTGCCGCCTTGGACTCGCTCGTTGGCGAATTTCACGGCAGCGTCGAAGGCGGCCCTGGCGACACCCATTGTATGGGACGACGACTCAATGCTACCCACGGTCCGCATGTAAGTCTCCTCGGAGGCTGGCCCTTCCTTCCCCCCAAGCAGGTCTTCCACGGGGATCTTCACGTCTTCGAATATTAGCTCTGCGTTGGGATAGGCACGGAACCCAAACTTGTCGTGGATGCGCCCAATGCTGAACCCTGGAGTGTCGCTGGGCACGATGAAGCGGCTAACACCGTTGTTCTGGCTCACGGTGGGGTCCGTTCTGGCTGTGACGACAAACAGCTTTGCCACCGGGCCATTTGCGATCATGTGCTTCATGCCATTCAGCACGAAGTAATCCCCCTGTCGTTCCGCCCGGAGCGCCAAACCCTGGCCGGCTGGAGGGTCGTAATACCCTGAGTTGTCCGAACCGACGTCAGGCTCGGTGATGGCCTGGCCCAGAACGAAGGTGTCGTCCTCCACGAAGGACGGGATGTACCTATTCTTTTGATCTTCGGTTCCGGCCATGTAGAGGTGTCGGGAGACCTTCCAGCACTGGCTGAAGATCTTGCAACAACTCATGTCGGCGTATGCCAGTTCGTCGATCATTATTGACTGGGTGAGCAGGTCGGCGCCCACGCCTCCCCATTCTGGTGGAAGCGCCATCGTGCGTAGACCCAGGGCCGACCCCTTTTTGACGATGTCCCACGGGAAGCTCTCGCGGACGTCCATCCCGTCGAGTTCCAGGGCCACGGGTTGAATTTCCCGTTGAGCAAAATCGCGGGCCAGACTTTGCAGAGCCCTCTGTTCCTCGGTCAGATCGAATTCCAGCACGTTCAGCCTCCTGGCAGTGATGATAGATATCAGTCATCAGGTAGAACGATCGGTTGGTCTCACCGCCCCGACAACGAGGACACGGGCCGCGTTCCGTAGTAGATTAAACTTGTGGCGCCTCAGGCGATGTAACCTTCGACAAAGCCTTCGGTAACGTCATCCTCGGAGAGGTTAAGCAAATCACGAAACAGGTAGTCGTTTTGCTCGCCGAGGAGCGGCGCCGGACGAATTTCCAGCGGCGTGTCTGACATCGAGAACGGCGGCCCATCGTAGGCGCTTTTGCCGGTTTCCGCGTGATCGACCTCGCGGTAGTGTCCGCTGTGGGCGATCTGCGGATCGTCTGCCAGCAGGTCTTTGGCGTTCTGGACGACTCCTGCGCCCACACCTGCGGTCTGGAGTCGCAGCATCACATCTTCAGCTTTCCGGCCCGCGGTCCACGCGCTGATGGCGCCGTCGATTTCGTCCTCTAGCTGCTTGCGGCCTTCGAATGTGGCGTAACGCTGGTCATTGGCCATATCGGGCCGGTCGATTGCGTTGCACAGGCTCTGCCACTCCTGATCGTCGGCCACGGAGATAGCGCACCACCTGTCCTCAATCCTGCCATCCAGAGGGATGGACTCGCAGGGATAGACCCCCTGGGGGGCCACGTGATGTGATCGATTTCCGTTCCTGGTCTGGACACGCCCCGAGGTCGTGTAGTCCAGTATTGATGTTCCCGTGGTGTGGGCGATGGATTCATACTGGGCAAGGTCGATGAACTGGCCCTGACCGGTTCGGCGCCTATGGTGCAGCGCGGCCATTATCGCGAACGCGGAGTGATGCGGGTTCACCACATAGTCTGTGAACGCCTGAGCCGGGTTGATGGGCGCGGCGTCAGGGTATCCCGTCATGTGGTGCATTCCGGCCATCGCCGCAGCCATAGGGCCGTGGCCTTTGATGTGCTTCCAGGGGCCGTCGAGTCCCGTTAGGGAGTGACTGACCATGATTATGTCGGGCCTGAGTTGGCTCAAAACCTCGTAGCCAAAACCCATCCTGGCCATGGTGCCAGCGCTGAAGTTTTCCACCACGACGTCGCTGAGCGGGACCAGATTCATGGCGATTTCCTTGCCCCGAGGATGGCCGAGATTCAGGCTGACCGACAGTTTGTTCGAGTTGAAATTGTTGAACCAGGCGCTGGCATTGAAACTGCCCTCCTGGGCGTTGGGGACGACGGGCGGCATCTGTCTTGCTCCGTCGTGACGGGTGGCCGACTCGATGCGGATGACCTCCGCGCCACCCCAGGCGAGCATTCTGGCGCACAGAGGAGCGACTGCCCGCCATCCGAAATCCAGCACTCTCACGCCTTCCAGCGGCATTCTAGTCATGTCATCCTCTCCTCGTTCCGAGGCGATACTCGGTGTGTCGGATTCGCTTCAGATCACGCCATCTTGCTTGAGGCGCATGATTTCCTTTTCGTCGAGGCCCAACGCTTCCTGATAGACCTCCGAGTTGTGTTCCCCGATCAGAGGCGCTCGCCTGGACAGTCGCCAGGGGCTTTCCGGCAGTATATAGGGCGCTCCCGGGTATCGCACGGACGCTTCAAGCTCGGGGTGTTCCATCGTAACAATGAATCCCCTCGCAGCCGATTGGGGCGACTCCACCACGTCCTGCGCTGTCCCAGTAGGGACGGCGAACACCGGCGGCAATCTATCATTGAAGGACATTTCGAGCAGTTCCATTCTCGTGTGCTGGAGGAAGAATCCCTCAATCAGAGCTTCGAAGCGGTCTTTGTCATCACCCTGTTGTCGGAGGATCGCCGGGTCGGTCCAGTGGGGCTCGAATTCGTCGGCCAAACCTTGTTCAGTCAACAAATCTCGAACAGCCTCCATGCTGGTCCCCGCGGCGGCGGCGATGTAAAAAACGTAGCCATCTTTGCACCTAAAGACGGTCCGAACGCCTCCACGTCCACGGGCGAAAATCTCGCCGCGATGGAGGACGTGGCCTTCTACGTCATAAGTAGTCATCGCGTTGCCTGTCCCCAGGGTCATCGCCCTCTGCATGGAGGTGTCGATGTGCTGGCCCTCGCCGGTGAAATCGCGAGAGGTTATCGCCAGCATGGTTGCGTTGGCGGCGAAGACGGAAGCTGACCAGTAGCCCATTTCAGTCCCGATCAGATAGGGCGGTCTGTCAGGGAAGCCGACGACCTGTATCATGCCGCCCATCGCCTGGCCCACGATATCTGGCCCTTTGAACTGGCTGTAAGGCCCTGTTTGGCCGAAGGGAGTAATGGACGTGAGGATGAATGCCGGATTCAGAGCGTGGAGCGCTTCAAAACCGAGGCTCAGATCGTCGAGATATCCGGGCGTGAACGTTTCTATGCCGATGTCGGCCCACTGGACCAATCGCTTGAATAGCTCATGTCCCTCCGGTTGCTCAAAGTCCAGAGTAATTCCGCGTTTGGAGGTGTTGAAGTGCCACCAGTAGAGGCTCTTTTCCGGTTGCGGGTCATCGTCATAGAATGGCCCGATGTCGCGCATGGGATCGCCGGTCGGTGGCTCGATGCGAATCACATTGACGCCGAGATCGGCCAGCATCTTGCCGCAATAAGCGCCGATGGGGCCGGCCATGTCCAGCGCTTTCAGGCCGGCGAGAGGGCCAGGTAGGTCTGTTGTTTCTGGCATTGCTATCTGTCCTCGAAACTTCTCGTTTAGAAGCGTTGTTGCCAGGGCAACTGTGTCGAATTTCTTGCGAAATTGGCTTCATGTCGGCTGGAGATTTCGCGCCAAACGGGGATATTTCAGCCCATCGACAAGATAGCGCCCACTCAGGATGTGGTCAACTCAGATGGATGGCTCTTCGGAGCGCTGTCCTGCGCTGGATGTCCGGGCGTTGGAATCGGCCCTCAAAGCCAATCCCAGTGCGACAGTTAGCATCGCAAGCGCAACACATAGCCCTGCCAGCATCATCAATCCGGTTGCGAATCCGCCTGTCTGATCGGCCAGAACTCCCAGAACTAGCGGCCCTATTACTCCTCCGACTTCGCCGGCGGTGAAGTAGAGACCTCCGGCGGCGCCCATGTGCTTGCCGCCCACTTGCGGCGCCTCCATCAAGACCAGCATGATAATCGGTTGCGCTCCTCGTCCAGCTGCCCCCTGTAGTAGCAGGCCGACCGTCATCGGCGCGCCAGTGGTCGTTGCGACGATCAGGGCGGACACCCCGGCCGCCAGGAATATGCCAACGAGCAACGAGATTCGATATCTGGGTTTTGCGATTTGCGGAATGACGAGCGTTGTCCCGATTCCCACGACTATGGGAATGGTTGCCCAGAACCCAGCCCGGGTCGCGGTCATGCCTGTGTCTCTCAGAATCTCCGGGAGCCAGTTGTTGAACCCGTGGCTGAACATGAACGATCCGACGCTCATGATCATGATGATTTGCACAACTCTGACCCGCAGGAGCAGAGGAAACACTTTCATGCTGGCCGCAAAGGGTTCCTTACCGTCCGTGGCTGAGTCGTCGCTCTGATCGGCGTCCCTGGCAAGCATATACCAGACGAGACCGGCCATGACCGCGACTCCTGCGTATGTGGCGAGGGTCAAACGCCAGCTCTGCCTGTACAGCGGCATCAGCACGCTGTTGGCAGTGGCGAGTGCGACGATTCTGCCGATGGGCGTCGCTGTCATGTAGATGCCCATCGCGGTCCCACGGTCCCGTTGATTGAACCAGGTGCTGATGAGTTTCGGCGCGCCGATGGAGATGAAGGGACCACCCAGCCCGAACACCGCCACGGCAAGAAACATGCTGACGTAGTTGATGGCGACGGCTCTCAGCAACCCGGAGAGGGCGACCAGCAGGACTCCGACGGCCAGCGAGCGACGCAGGCCGAAGCGGTCGATCAAGGCTCCGGCAGGTATGGCGGCCGCGATGTACACCAGGGGCCAGGCGCCAAGGACGCTCCCGATTGCGGACCTGCTCAGACCGAGGTCGTCGCTGACTGTGCCCACCAGTGGGGGGATTCCGCCGCTAACCAGCCCGAATGAGTTGTACGCCAGCCAAAGCCCAGCCAGCATCACCCATCGATATCGCCAGTTTGTGACATCCGATGGCGCGGCACTGGAGGAGCCAGTTCTCATATTTCGAAGACTCGTTCTGAGAGCATTTCGACCATTCTGCCCACGCGAACGTTACACCGGCGTTACAAACCACGGGCTGCCGAGGTTCATTAGCTAGATGTCGCGTGACAGCGGTTTTGTCCGATCTGGACAGCCGGAGTATCATACAACGATTCAATGGCTGTTATTCACGCAAGGAGAGCAGTATGCCGATTATCGACAGAGAGAACGCGCCGAAGGCTGAGATATATCCGGGCGTTGAACGCCGGTCTATGGTGGATGGAGCCCAAGGTTCCCAGTCGCTCACTGTCAGCGAGGTTTTGACCGGCGCGGGCGTCGCTCCGCCACTGCATTCCCATCCCACCGAGGAAGCAATGCTCGTGACTGATGGAACGCTCCAAGCCTATCTGGGCGACGAGATGTTCACAGTCACTGCGGGCCAAATCGTGCTGGCTCCTCCAGGCGTCAAACACGGTTTCGTGAACACGTCGGATGCCCCGGCCACCGTGTACGGAATTCATCCGACCAACGACGTGGTGACCATCTGGGACGAAGCATGACTGGGTGGGATTTGTGAGACAAATCGCCGCCGGAGGGCAGGCTATTTTTGTTCGGCAGTCCAGGCGTCAAAGTTCTCCTGCATATGGCCCACATGTTCCGTGACGTGACTCTCATAGGTGTCGAGCCAATCATCGAGGGTCATGTCGCCATTCTCAGGATGAAAGTTTGAGTTTGACCAGACTTCCTCTGGAAGGGTCTTGATCAGCGAATAGCTTCGAAGTCTGAGCCACCTGAACATCTCTATCGCGTCGTCCGAATTCTGGTTGTGGTAATCCAGTGACGCCGCCCACTGGTTTTCATCGTACGCCATCAGAGGTTCCCCAGGCTCAGCGATGAACCTTCGGCAGCGGATATAGGAGTTCGCCTCGCTGTCGGTTATATGAACTATCAGTTCGTGGATGCTCCAGCATCCGTGAGGGTCACGCCACTGCCACATCTCTTTCGGGTACTTCTTGAGGGCCTCCGCCAACTCGGTATATCCGTTGCCATATGAATCGATTTTCTTGGCCCGCGTGTCAGCGTTCAAATGATGATCCTGTTCCATGATATTCGTCGACGTATCATAGCGGTTGGCACGGGGTTTTGGGTAGCGAGAAGCGCTGTTGCCGTCCGAACAGGGGGGCCGGTGAGCGGCGCCTCAGAGGGCAATTATCGTTTCTATACCTTTCCTATACCTTATGGACCCCCTGCCCCCGTGCTGGCACCTATACGTCGTTGAGGAAGGCACGGGATGCGATGGATTGACTTATAGGTATTATCAAGTAGTGCAGTGTTGAACAGTTAACATTGCACTACTGAGAATCGCTGAAGTGCTTGGCAATCAGATCGGGTGGTGGGCCCGATCAGACACTTCGGAGGTTCAGCGAGAAAGCTGACCGGCAATCCTCTGAGCGCGGAGACCGATCAGACTGAAGGGAAACCATGAGACAGGCCATTGTAGCTTCAGTTGTCATTCTGGGCGCGATAGTTTTCATGTTGATGCCTCTGTCATTCATAGGCTCCGGTTCGTCCGGAGTGGACACCGTTTATGCCGCTCCAGGCGGCAACGGCAACGGCAAGAAGCCCACTCCGACAGCGACTTCACAACCAAGCCCGACACCCGAGCCTAGCGCTACGCCTTCACCGACTCCCAATCCCCAGCCGAGCGCTACACCTTCACCGACTCCCGAGCCGAGCCCGACGCCTTTGCCGACTCCCGAGCCGAGCCCGACACCGTCACCGACTCCCGATCCTGAACCTCCTTCATGCAACGCCGAGAGCAACGCGCTGGTTGTGAAGCTGACCGACGGGACCGACATTTCTACCATCAACAACAAATACGGGACCCAGACGGCTCGATCTTTCCCTGGCACCACGATCCACGTCATTTTGACCCCTAGCGGTGGATCGTCCAACCTGTTAAACCGTATCTCCAAAAACAAGAATGTTGTCTGGGTCGAGGCCGGTCAATTCACTGGCGACCCCAATCAGGACTATGACCCGAACGCTTCGACCGGCCAATTCTCTCCTGCAAGCCCTGACCAGTTCAATGCCGCGGCATTGGATCAGTTCAGTCAGGCCGCGCTAGACCAGTTTACGCAGGCCAGTCTCGACCAGTTCTCTCAAGCAGCGTTGGACCAATTCACGCAGGCCGCCTTGGACCAATTCACACAGGCCGCGCTGGAACAGTTTAGCCAGGCCGCGTTGGACCAGTTCACCACGGCGGCTCTGGATCAATTCACCATCGCGATTCTTGATCAATTTTCGACTTCGATATTGGACCAGTTCTCAACAGCGATACTGGATCAGTTCGGCCAGGCGGCTCTGGACCAGTTCTCGACGGCGGTTCTGGACCAGTTTTCGACGGCGGCGCTTGATCAATTCACTATCGCGATTCTCGATCAATTCTCCACAGCGGCGCTGGACCAATTCAACCAGGCGGTGCTCGATCAGTTTACGACCGCTGCTCTGGACCAGTTCTCCACGGCCATACTCGATCAGTTCACCACGGCGGCTCTTGATCAGTTTGCCCAGGCGGCGCTAGACCAGTTCAGCCAGTCGGCCCTTGATCAGTTTTCTACCGCGATAATGGACCAGTTCACCACGGCAATATTGGACCAGTTCACCACGGCAATGCTGGACCAGTTCTCGACAGCGGCTCTCGATCAATTCTCCACGGCGATAATGGACCAGTTCACCACAGCGGTTCTGGACCAGTTTACCGTCGCGAACCTTGACCAGTTCACGCAATCGGCCCTGGACCAATACTCGACCGCGATTCTCGACCAGTTTACCCAGGCGCTTTTGGACCAGTTCTCGACGGCGGCCTTGGACCAGTTCACAGCGGCGGCGCTGGACCAATTCACCCTGGCAGTTTTGGACCAATTTTCCGTTGCCTCCTTGGACCAGTTCTTGCAAAGCATACTGGACAGTTTCGACGGCGTGTTTTTCCAGCAAATGTTGATTGACACCCTGGACGCGGTTTATGGAAACAGAGCTCGCAGCCAGGACGCGCTCACGCTAATCAACGCCGACGCCGCCCATGCGATAGGGACCGGACGGGACGTAGTGGTCGCGGTGATTGACACTGGAATCACGGATCACTGGTTCTTCAGGGGCAAGATAGCGACCGGCGGATATGACTACGTTGATGGAGACGATCAGCCGACAGACGTTGCCAACGGTATAGACGAGAATGGGAACGGCATTCCTGACGAAGGTTGGGCGCACGGGACCCATGTGGCAGGCATCATCAGCCTTGTGGCCCCCGACGCCAAGATCATGCCCATCAGGGTGCAGAACGCTGAGGGTGATGGTTGGTCGTTCATTCTGGCCGAAGCCGTTCAGCACGCGACTGACAACGGCGCTCACGTCATCAATCTTAGCCTCGAAGTGCCTTGCTATTCTCAGGTTATGGAATGGGCGGTCAACTACGCGACAGAACGGGGAGTTGTTGTCGTCGCTGCCGCTGGCAACGAAAATCAGCCTAGCGTCGGTTACCCGGCCGGGTATGCTGGAGTGGTCTCGACCGCGGCGGTTGACAATTCTGATACCAAAGCATCGTTCACCAACTATGGCGACGCAGTGACCGTATCGGCGCCGGGCGTGGACATTTATAGCGCTTACGGCAACGGACTTTTCGCCTGGTGGAGCGGCACCTCTCAGTCCGCGCCGATAGCGGCTGGCCAAGCCGCCCTGATCGTTGGCGAGCGCCCGTCGTTCACTGTCAGCGAGACGAGTGGTGTCATCGCTGGCACAGCCACTGACATCGACGCTCTGAACCCCGGATTTGAGAGCGCTCTCGGTTCCGGTCGGATCGATCTGTTGGCGGCCATGCAATCCGTGCCTGGCGGCCACGAATTCCGAGTCAGTTCAACTGTCAGTGGAATCCAGGAAACCACAGACCATCAGGCCAAGACCGTGGCAGTGGACGCCGATGGCGACTTCGTGGTCGTCTGGACCAGCGATCAGACGGGAACACGGGATGTCTATGCTCAACGCTTCAACTCGCTTGGCGTGGCGAGGGGCCCCGAGTTCCGGGTCAATGCCACCACCAACGGCAGCCAGTACAACCCATCCGTCGCGATGGATGCAGATGGAGACTTTGTGGTTGCATGGCAGGATGTTCTGACGGTTTACGCTCGCATGTACAATTCATCTGGCACGGCCCTGACTGGAGAATTCCAGGTGAACACCGATACGGGCGGCTTGAAAGAACGTCCGTCGGTCGCGATGGATGCCGCAGGTGACTTTGTAATCGTGTGGACCGCTGTGAACCAGGACCCAGATGGCAGCGCCGGAATATACGCCCAACTGTACGCTTCCGACGGTTCGCCCTTGGGCTCTGAGTTCCAGGTGAACACAGCCTATGAAGGCGGCCAGTGGGACTCTGTCGTGGCAATGGACGCCGCAGGAGGGTTCGTGGTCAGTTGGTCGTCCATCGTTGGAGGGGCTTTCGCCCAGCGATACGACGCGGCAGGAGCGCCTCTTGGCGGCGAGTTCCAGGTTAACACTACCGATATTTTTACAAAAGGCGCCCCGTCAATCGGAATGAGCAATGACGGGAGATTCGTGATCGCCTGGGAAGCCTCTGGAATTGACAGCGGAAGTAGCTACGGCGTTTTCTCGCAGCGATATTCCGCGGATGGCGCCCCCCAGGGTGTCGAGTATCGCGTAAACACGGAAGTATCAGGCAACCAATTGGGCGCGTCGGTGTCTATGGACTCAGACGCAAACTACGTCATCGTCTGGAACAGCGCGGGTCAGGATGAAGGAAGCACGTGGGGTGTATTCGGACAGCGCTATGGTTCCACTGGCTCGCCCATCGGTGGCGAGTTCCTGGTCAACACGACCACCTCCGGCGACCAAGTTAACGCCTCGGTTGCGATGGATGATCAGGGAGATTTCGTGGCCGTATGGAGCGGCAATGGAATCGGTGATGGTGACGGAGTATATGGAAATGTGTATGATTAGGTATCGAGCAGGGCAAGAGGCGTGGGATTCATGTTCATAAATTGCACTATAGAGCTTGTTAAGATTGTTGACTATGTGACTGGCTCAGGGTCGCAGGCGGATCGTGACGGCCTTCGAGATCATCTGGACACGGGCTGTGAATCGTGTTCGGAGCGATTGACGCTGATGCAGGGATTGCACAGCTCTGCGGAGACTCGGGAACCTCAGATGATCACCGGTGATCCGTTGCTCGACATCCAGGAACTGCACTTTGCTGGCGTTCGTAGCGTAGCCTCGCTGGCGCGGAGGCGCGTCTATGAGTCCGAAAGCAAGGTATGCATAGACATACAGCAGCAGGAATCAGAAGACGGGTCTCTGACACTGGAAGGCCAGGTGTTGATTCGCGGAGGAGACCTGGATGAGGTTTCCGGAGCGAAGGTCGCATTGCTTCAGTCAGGCCAGGTGATTATGGAATCTGAAGCGGACGTAGTTGGAGACTTTTCGCTGACTAACGTCTTGCCCGGCACCTATGATCTTACGATCACGGCAACGACAGTTGGCGTCAGCATTCGGGATATCGAACTGTAACGGACACGTCGAGCCGCATCCGGCATTTATCACAAGTTTCTTGCGAGGCTGTGTGGCTGAATCGGAAATACAAACTGATCGCCGATAAACGGCGATCAGTTTTTGATTCTGGAAGATAATGGGATTGCTCTTAGATCTGGATGCCCCTCACTATGACTTCCATGTTCCCAGTGGTGACTCTCAGATCGTAAGTCGCGGAAGGCACATCGGGAATTTCAAAGTCACCAAACTCGTCCACGCTGGTCTCACGCGCCACTGCGTCGGAATTGATCAGTGACACCGTTGCGTCGACGACCTCATCCATACCGCCGCCTCGCACCAGCACCTGGCCTTGTAACGTGACCAACCCGGGTTTAATAACAACCTGCTCGATATCGAGGCAGATGCGATTCTCCGCTTCGTAGAGTCGTCTTCGGATCAGGGTCGCCTGGCCTCTGACGTTCATGGGACTGGGCTGCAACTCTGTGTCAAATAGCGGTTGAGCAAGAAGCTGGTCTTGCTGGGGTTCTTCGGGCGTATCATCGAATTCTGTAAGTGTGCTCAGACGTTCGTTGCACTGTTCGCAACCGGAGTCCAAGTGTTTTTGCAACTGTTCTTGCTGCGACAGGCCCATCTGTCCAGTCAGGAATTGCACTATTTGAGCTAGCCCAACCTCGCATTGTGCCGACATGTTATTGCCCCTTCTTCTTCCTGATTGAGTCCTTTGTTTTGGCTCCTCAACTCAGTTCAGGTCTATTGGAGTTTACGATCAGCCTGCGCCTATCACATCACTCGAACGGGTGAGATAGGGGTGAACTTTGCTGACCGTTGACGCAGCCAGCATCAGCCGGTTGCTGTGCGGAAATATCAGATTCTCCGGTGGTCGATTTTCGATAGCATCTCACGTGTTCGGTAATCTCGGGCCGTGGGTTTGCGACTTCGGATTATCATTCTGCTTTGCTCCTCATCTGGTAAAACCATTGGTTGGTTCATGAAAGAAGATATCGCAATCAGCCGCCGCCACCCTGACGGTAGCCTATCTATAAACCATCAGTTCGCTGACATCCATGTCAGGCCCCAGATTGGGATTCCACGCGCGCTGTTTTGCACTGAATCTGCTTGCGAGCCGCAGATGAGGGGACGATAATCTGACGACAAAGGAGTTCTACATGCCATATGAATATCAAGACGTCCGGAGCCCCCAATGCACGATGCCTAACCAGGATTCTGGAAGGCGAGATGCAGGTGCTCGTCGTGACCGCAAGCCCATCGTCTGGATCGTTCTGTTTGT
>JASLRP010000449.1 GCA_030743915.1 SAR202 cluster bacterium
GCCAATCTGGAGGCCAACAACGGCGAACTGAGGCCTAACGAGATATGGATGTCCACCGATCCAACCACAAATGGAAGTGACCGGGCAGAATTAGTTGCCCATCTGGCTGAAAACCTGCCCTTCATGACCCGGAATATCCACGACAGAGTGGAAGTGATGGCGGCGTCCCAAGTTGACCCGCTGGTGGAGGCTGGATGGAACGCGCTGTTGTTCGTGGCGTTCGCGGCGGTCTTCATCCTCAGTGGTCTGGGATTTCTGGTTCATGCCTACGTTTCGTTCAAGGGACGGGAGGTGCAGTTCGCTCTGATGCGCACCATCGGGTTCACAATGAAACAGCTAATCACGCTGGTGTTTCTTGAGCAGATACTGGTCATCGGAGTCGGGCTGGCCCTGGGAACCTGGATGGGTCAACGTCTGGGCGCGACAATGATGCCATTCCTCAGCAATGACGATCAGGGCGTTCAGATTCTGCCGCCCTTCGTGATCGAGACCAACTGGGGGACGCTGGCGATAACCTACGCGGCGATGGCCGTGCTGTTCGCCTTCATCATTCTCGGTGTGATATTGTTTGTTCGCAGAATTTCCCTCCAGCGCATCCTGCGTCTTGGAGAGATGTAATGAGGCAAAAATGACATACATGGACAACAGCCCTTACATTGTGTGTGAGGACCTGTTCAAGATTTACAAGATTGCCGACCTTGAGGTCGTCGCGCTGCGAGGGCTGGATCTGGCCGTTCAGAGCGGCGAGGTCGTGGCAATCGTCGGAGCCAGCGGCAGTGGCAAAAGCACGCTGTTGAACATTCTGGCTGGCTACGATGCGCCATCGGCGGGCCGCGTTAGCGTCGGAGGCAAAGACCTTCTCCAGATGAGTTCCAGAGAAGTCGAGGAGTATCGGCGCATCGACGTCGGGTTCATCTGGCAGCAGACCAGCCGAAACATGTTCCCATATCTGACCGCGATGGAGAACGTGACCCTTCCCATGATGCTGACCAACACTCCGGGCAAGGAGCGCACTGAGCGCGCCCGCGAACTGCTGGACCTGGTCGGTCTGGGCCATCGGCTCGACCACACCCCGGAAAAGCTGTCAGGCGGTGAGCAGCAGCGAGTCGCAATCGCGGTCGCTCTGGCAAACAACCCGCCTCTGCTGTTGGCCGACGAACCCACAGGCGAGCTTGACGACGCCACCGCCGCAGAGATTCTTGACCTGTTCGGATCGGTCAACCAGGATATGGGGACGACAATCCTAATCGTCACTCACGATCCGGATATCGCGTACAAGGTGGGACGGGTAGTGATGATTCGGGATGGCAAGATGTCCACTGAGATTCGCCGCCGGATAACTTTCGAGCGCATCCAGAGCGAAGCCGACACCGATGCCCCATTGGAGGAATTCGTCCTGGTGGATGCCAGCGGCAGAGTTCAGATTCCACAGGATTACCTGGACCAGATCAATATTGGCGAGCGGGCCAGAGTCGAGATAGTGGACGGAACCGTCACGCTGCGGCCAGAGGAGTAAACGATTGAGCAGAGTCCTACCATTGATTTCAACCGTCGATCTCTGGCGTTCCTACCAGTTGGGCGCAGAGCAGATCGACGCGCTCCGGGGCGTCAATATGACCGTGATGCCCGGCCAGTTCATCGCCGTGGTCGGCAGATCCGGCTCTGGCAAGACGACCCTCCTGAATATCCTCGCTGGATTGGACAAACCCTCCTCAGGCCAGGTGCTGTTCGAAAACCGCGATATCGCGACAATGGGCGAGCATGATCTCACCGAGATACGCCGCCACAAGATTGGCTTCGTTTTCCAGAGCTTTGGCCTTCTGCCTTTGCTTTCGGCCTTCGAGAACGTCGAGCTTCCCCTGCGGATAGCCGGCGTCCGAACTCGGGAGCGAGAGGAGCGCACGAGGGAGGCGCTGGAGATCGTCGGATTGTGGGCGCGTTCAAAGCACCGTCCTTACGAGCTTTCGGGCGGCGAGCAGCAGAGAGTGGCCATCGCCAGGGCGATAGTCAACAATCCGCCCTTGATTCTGGCTGACGAGCCGACAGGTGAGTTGGACTCGACAAATGCCAGGGCCATCTTTGGCCTGTTCAAAGACATGGTGCTAAAACAAGGCATCAGCGTCCTGTCGGCAACTCACGACTCGACCTTGCTGGCTATGGCCGACGAAGTCAAGGAAATCCGAGACGGCCATCTCAACGACGCTGCAGAACTGGGCCAACGCTACCGCGACTGACCTATGAGTCTGAGCGCTCGCGCTCCGCACGGTTTCAGGCGGCAAATCAGTTCCGTCTTGGCCGGTGGCGATTTGAACAGGCGTCCCGATTATCAACGTGAAATACAAGGTCGGAATCTTTCATGTTATCTGAGCGTTCTTTTGACGCCG
>JASLRP010000450.1 GCA_030743915.1 SAR202 cluster bacterium
TCACAGTTGAAACCCGGTGACATCATCGAGTTCAACTCTCTGATAATCGGAGGATTGATCGAAGAATGGGGCGGTGTGATCCGGGTGAGACCGCCCGTGGCTGATGACTATAGAGCGATCAAGGACGCGGTATCTGAAGCCGCCGCAAACTCCGATATCGTGCTGGTCAACGCCGGTTCATCCGCAGGTTCGGAGGACTACACCGCCAAGATAGTGGCCGATCTGGGCGAGCTTGCCGTTCACGGAGTGGCCGTGCGCCCAGGACACCCCGTGGTGTTGGGTGTGGTGAAAGGCAAACCTACTCTCGGAATTCCAGGATATCCGGTGTCTGCGGCGCTGTCGTGCGAACTGTTCGTCAGACCATTGATAGAGAAGGCGCTGGGAGTCAGGGCGCCATCCCGAAACACAACGAAGGCAACGCTTGCTCGGAACGTGCATTCTCCCCTGGGTGAGGACGAATACCTTCGAGTCAAACTGGGCAGAGTCCGAGACCGCATGATCGCGACTCCCATTCAACGAGGGGCCGGGGTCATCATGTCTCTGGTGCGTGCGGACGGTCTGGTGAAGATTCCCCGCCTCAGTGAAGGTGTTGAAGCCGGATCACGGATTCGCGTCGAGTTGTTGAGGCCGTTGGAGGCGATTGAAAACGCAATCGTCGCAACCGGAAGCCACGACCTGGTGCTTGACCTCATTGCCAGCAAATTGACCGGCTCTGGCGGCGTGTCGTTCACAAGCTCCAATGTCGGCAGTTTGGGAGGTCTCAGGGCCATAGATCGCGGAGAGGCCCATCTTGCAGGCACTCACCTGCTGGACGAGAGGACTGGCGAATACAACGTCTCGTATCTGCGCCGTTACGTTCGAAACCAGGGTGTTGTGCTGGTGAACCTCGCCCATCGGGTGCAGGGATTTATCGTCAAGCCGGGAAATCCCGCCAGGATTCGGTCGCTGGAAGACCTGACCAGAAATGACGTGGTGTTCGTCAATCGACAAAGAGGTTCTGGGACAAGGGTCCTTCTCGACTACAAGCTGGCCCAGGCCGAAATTAACTCCGAAGACATAGCCGGCTACCAGCGCGAGGAGTACACCCACCTGGCGGTCGCCGCTGCCGTCGCTGGCGGAAAAGCAAACGTTGGTCTGGGCATCCTGTCTGCGGCTCGCGCCATAGGGATGGATTTCATCCCCATGTTTGAAGAACGTTATGATCTCGCAATTCCGGAAGACGTGTATGAATCCGAACTTCTCGCGCCGATGCTGGAGCTAATTCAATCACAGGATTTTCGGGCTGAGGTGGAATCGCTGGGAGGTTATGACGCATCACAAATGGGAGAGGTGATCGCCCGAATTACTGGCTCGCAAAAATGAGGTATGTTACGCTGATTTCACAGGCGTAATCATGACATCAAACAACGAAGTAACAGGCGTAATTTTAGCTGGGGGCATGAGCCGACGGCTCGGTCGAAACAAGGCGCTGGAACTGGTTGGGGGACACCCCCTTATTGAGCGTGTGATAGAGCGGGTTGGTTCCGTAGCCGGTCGGGTTCTGGCGGTTGTAAACGATGAACAACGAGCGTTGGAGTTGGGCCTTCCTTCGGAGGTAGATTCTGTTGTGGACGAGTATCCTGACACCGGAGCCCTCGGCGGAATATACACCGGCCTTTCCACCGCCGCTACACCCTGGGTTCTTGTTGTCGCGTGCGATATGCCCTTCTTGAATAAGAAGCTTCTGAGACATTTGTTGGAACATCGCCAGAATTCAGATGCCGTGGTACCGATTTTGGACGGAAGGCCCGAACCGACCCACGCTGCGTACTCAAAGGTCTGCATTCCTCACATCCGCAGCAAGATCGAAAATCGACAGTTGAAGATTTCAGGATTTTTCGACGATGTGACCGTAAACTGCGTTCCTCAGCAAGAAGTTGAGCGGTTTGATCCCCATAGGCTCAGCTTCTTCAACGTTAACACTCCGGATGATCTCGACAGGGCCAATCGACATGCTGATGAACACTGAAAACCTTGATGCCGCAACTCAAATAAAAAGGGCTGAACCCAACATCGTGTCAGTCACGATCCGGTTGTTCGGAACTGCGAAACAGGCCGCTGCACTGACTCGATTTGTCATTGATGCGCCGTCGAGATGCTCAGTCCGTCAGTTAACCTGCCTGGTTCAGGAGGCGGTTCCCGCTCTCGTCGGCCCGGTGATCGACAAAGACACTCTTGAATTGAAACCCAGCCACACTTTCAATCACAACGGGACGCTCTTCATCGAAGATAGCGTGATTTTGCGCACGGGAGATGAAATTCTCCTGTTCTCAAGTCAGGCTGGAGGCTGAGCGTGCACGGGTACCACGGGAAAGCCTTGATCGTTGACCTGACGACGCGAACGACCGATTGGGAAGCGATCCCGGAGTCGATACTCAGGAGATTCATCGGCGGCACGGGTCTGGGAGCATACCTGCTCTACCGACACTGCCCTGCCGGCATTGACCCACTGCACCCCGACAACCCCCTGATCTTCGTCGGCAGCCCACTGGTGGGCAGTCGGCTGACCACATCCAGTAAATTCGCGGTTCTGACAAAATCACCCCTGACAGGCATGATTGGCGATTCTCTGTCATCCAGCTTTATCGCCGTCGAATTGAAAAAATCGGGCTGCGACGCGCTGATCATCAAAGGTCGGAGCGAAACGCCAACGTTTCTAACGCTGTTGGATGGA
Organism: SAR202 cluster bacterium; assembly: GCA_030743915.1. GTDB lineage: Bacteria > Chloroflexota > Dehalococcoidia > Lucifugimonadales > UBA1123 > UBA1123. Next base: position 2,714 of record JASLRP010000450.1, read on the forward strand.
CAGGTTGGGTTCCATGACGCATCCCATCTCATGGGCCTGAACACGTTCGAGACCGAGAACGCCGTCAAGGATCAGGTTGGGCATTGGACGCGCGTCGCCTCCATCGGTCCCGCCGGTGAGAAACTGGTCCGATACGCCAGCATTGCGAATGATGGTGGCCGCCAGGCTGGGCGCACAGGCACCGGAGCAGTCATGGGCTCGAAGAACCTGAAAGCAATCGGTGTGCGCGGGGGCGCCCTGCCTGGCGTTTACGATTCCGATGGACTGAATCAGGCTGCCCGCGATCTTTCAAGTCGGAGCATGGGTCCGGCCACAGAGAAGTACCGGACTCTGGGAACAATTGCCAACGTCGCGGTTTTCGACGCCCTGGGAACGCTCCCCACTCGGAATTTCCAGCAGACCACCTTCGAGGCGGCTCAGGCTGTCAGCGGCGAGGAGTTCCATGAGAATCATTTCGTCAAGAACTCCCACTGCGCCAATTGCACAATCGGTTGCGAGAAGATTGTTGCCACCAAAGACAGCGGGAGCAAAAAACAGGGCCGCATGGAGTATGAAAACGCTTTCGCGCTGGGTTCGCTAATCGGCATCGGGGACCCCAACACCGTGATTCGGGCTTCAGCATTTTGCGACGAGATGGGTATGGACACCATCAGCGCCGGAGCGACCATCGCGTGGGCTATGGAGTCCTTCGAACGCGGCCTTCTCACAACAGAGGACACCGGTGGGATTGATCTGAATTTTGGCAACACAGAATCAGCCCTGGAATGCCTTCGGATGATAGCCAATAGGGACGGAATTGGCGATCTGTTGGCGGAGGGCAGTCTCAGAGCGGCGCAGGTTGTCGGCAGCGGATCGGAGTCCTGGGCCATGCAGGTCAAGGGCCTCGAGATGCCCGGATACGAGCCACGTTCGTTGAAGACGATGGCCCTGGCGCTGGCCGTTAGCACAAAGGGCGCCTGTCACAATCGCGCTTCGGCTTATGAAGCCGATTTCTCAGCGGTTGTCGATCGGTTCTCAGCCGATTATTCGAGGGGCCAAATTACGATGGATGGAGAGGATTTCTCAGCTGTCCTCGACTCGCTGATATGGTGCAAATTCCTGCGGAAGGCCTTTGATGACTTTTTCCAGGAGTCAGCCTCTGTTTATCAGCAGATCACGGGTTATCCAATGACGGCTGATGAATTGAGAACTGCGGGCGAGCGAATCAACAACATGAAAAAACTGTTCAATGTCCGGGAAGGCTGGCTCCGTGAAGATGACACTCTGCCAGTTCGGGCGCTGTCCGAGGAACTTGTGGATGGTGTCGGCAAAGGCGCGGCGTTGAGCCGAGAGGACCTGGATATGATGATCGCCAGCTACTATCGCGTTCGGGGATGGACGGTCGATGGGGACATCCCTGCATCAAAATTAGTTGAACTGGGCCTGGACGGAATCACCCAGGCTCACGAAGTGACCACCGCATAGAGGGACCAATTTGACGTCAGAACGTAACACTTTGAGGCGTACGCTTCGAGAAATGTTCCCAAGACATCATGGGCAACTTTTGCCTGCTCTGCACTACCTTCAGAGCGAATTCGGCCACCTGCCTGATTGGGCAATGGAGGTCGTAAGCTGGCATCTCGGTATTCCAGCATCCGAGGTTTACGGCGCTGCCACTAGTTACACCGAACTTCGGATCGAAAAACCGGGAGACCACACCGTAATGGTTTGCGCCGGACTCAGTTGTCGAGCAAATGGAGCCAGCGAAATTCTCGAATCCCTGCAATCTCGATTTGATATACACCCAGGTTCGCCCACGGCTGATCAAGAGTTCGCATTAGAAGAAGTTCCTTGCAGTTTTGTGTGTGGCCTCGCCCCGACGATGGCGTTGGACGGCGTGTGGCATGGCAGAATAACCGTGGATCGTGCCAGGTCGCTCGTCGACGGAGCGGCGCGGCCATGACCAATCAAAAAACTGCTGCTGCTTACCGCGAACTTGCCGCTTCCTCAATCGACCGCGTCTCCAGGAAATTCGCCAGCAAGTTCCGTGTCAACATCCAGTGGGGTCACTGCTCCGCGTCGGCAGGGGCAGAGAAAATCGCTGAAACTCTGGCCGCCGCCCTTCCTGAATCCGCTGTTCTCGTCATTTCTGGGTGCGATGGAGCGTGCTACGAAGCGCCGGTAGTCACCGTCGGAAACTGCCGACACGTCCGGGTGACGCCCGACGATATTTCAAGGATTGTAAGAAGCCTAGAATCTTGTGAAACTGCGTCAAGTTCAGACTCTCCGCCCTTCTTTAGCCCTCAGACCCGCATCGCATTGGACGGATGCGGGACACTGGACCCTGACAACCTCGACGATTACATCAGCAACGGCGGTTACGCGGGCGCTGCCGCATCGCTGGCAAGCACGCCGGAAGAGGTGATCGAGGAGGTCAGGGCCTCTGGGTTGCGGGGTCGCGGCGGAGCCTATTTCCCCACGGCGTTGAAGTGGGAATCCGCTCGAAAAGTTCGCAGCACCCCCAGGTATCTTGTCGTGAACTGCGAAGAAGGCGAGCCTGGAATCTTCAAAGACCGGCACCTCATGGAGGGCGTTCCTCACCGTATTCTAGAGGGAGCGATCATCTCGTCGTATGCCGCCGGTGTCTCTGAAGCGATCATTTACATCAATGCCGAGGCCGATCTGTCTGCCCTACGCATGGAAGCGGCCGTTCGCGCCGCCGAAGATCGAGGTCTAATCGGCGAAAACATTCTCGGTTCAGGCTTCGATCTTCAGGTCGAGATACGGCGAGGGGCTGGCGGTTACGTTTGCGGGGAAGAAACGACCTTACTCAACACAATTGAAGGCTATCGGCGAGAACCTCGTTTGCGCCCTCCCTTCCCCACTGAGGCCGGATTGTGGGCCAAGCCAACGGTCATCAACAACGCTGAAACGCTGGCGAGTCTGCCTTTCATCCAGACGAATGGCGCTTCAGCATTGAGAGAGATCGGCACGGAGTCTGATCCAGGCACCAAGATTGTGAGCCTCAGCGGCATCATAAATCGTGCAGGCGTCGCTGAGGTTGAGATGGGAACAACCTTGCGAGCAATAATCGATCAGATCGGAGGCGGCCCAACAAAGGGCCGAGCCATCAGCATGTTGGGAGTTGGCGGGCCATCCAGTGGCATTCTGCCCGTATCCATGCTCGACACGCCCATCAAAGGCGGCATGCTGCACGAGGCTGGAGTAATGCTTGGCGCAGGAGGCGTCATCGTTCTCGACGACCAAACAAGTCTTCTCGACGTCATGCGAAACCTTGCCGCGTACAATGCCGACGAATCCTGCGGTAAATGCACCCCCTGCCGTGAAGGAACTCCCCGCATGGTTGAATTGGTGGACAAGATCGCAGCAGGAGACGGCAAGCCGCAGGACATCGAAGAGATGGAGTATCTCGCGACTGTGGTCAACTCTGCATCGTTGTGCGGTCTGGGCCAGGCGGCGGGCAATCCGATTCTCAGCGCGCTGCACTTCTTTGGAGATGAATTGGCGTCATTGACGACGGCTCCCTGAACCCTCCACCCGATTCACACACCCCTCTTAATCATCACAGGAACACCGCCATTGAGTATCACGCTTTCGATAAACTCCAATCCGATTGAAGCTCCCGATGGCTCATCGGTGTTGGACGTCATCAACAGCTCCGGGACTTACATCTCTCAGCTATGCAAGGACCCGGACATGAAGGCCATCGGCGCATGCCGCACCTGCCTTGTGCAGATCGAGGGCGTCCGAGGTTATCCTGCTTCTTGCTCGACGCCCGCAACAGAGGGTATGAGCGTGTGGACGGCGACTCCGGAGTTGGACTCCATCCGCCGTGGCGTCGTTGAGCTTACGATGTCGATGGTTGGCAAAAACGGAACTAACCGCCCCAACGATTTTCGAGAACTATCCATCGCGGCAGACAACTACAACATCGAAAAATCCCGATGGTCACCGCGCGAACGTGAGACGGTGGACGACAGCAATCCTGTGTTTAACGTTGCGATGGACTCATGCATCCTCTGCGGGCGTTGCGCTCAGGCCTGCCAGGATGGCCACCAGTTCATCGGAGCCATAGATGTTCTGGGAGCAGGCCGTGCTGCTCGCATCGGCACGTTCATGGACAATCCCCTTGTCGAGTCGCCTTGCACCACCTGCGGTTCGTGTTTGGCTTCCTGCCCCACCGGGGCCATCGACCTCAAAATCGAACCGCCCCAGGAGATCAGGACCGTCACGACCACATGCCCCTATTGCGGCGTCGGTTGCGGTATCAAGGCCAAGGTGGACGCCAACGACCAGATAATTGAGGTCGAAGACGATCCTGAAAATCCCTCCAGTGTCGGCATGTTGTGCGTGAAAGGCAGGTTCGGATTCTCCTTCGTGAACCACGAGGACCGAATCAAGTCTCCACTGATTCGCAAAGACGGTGAACTCACTCCAGCAAGTTGGGAAGAGGCGATGCATTATGTCGCCGAGAATCTAGCGAAATATCGAGGTGATTCCTTTGGCACTCTGGCTTCGGCCAAAGCGACCAACGAGGACAGTTACATCCAGCAAAAATTCGCTCGCCTGATAATGCAGAGCAACCACACCGACCATTGCACTCGGCTCTGTCATTCACCTTCAGTTGAGGCCATGCTCACTGCGTTGGGCAGCGGGGCTACCTCCAACAGTTACATTGACTACGAGGAAGCGGGCTGTCTGGTGGTCGTTGGTTCTGACACCACGTCCAACCATCCGGTGGCAGGCTCTCGCATGCGGCGAGCTGTGGTCGAGCGCGGGGCGAAACTGATCGTAATCAACCCCAGGCGCATTGATATGTGCGACTTCGCGGATATCTGGCTCCGGCCCCGACCTGGCACCGATGTGGCGCTTCTCAACACGATGGCCAAAGTGATTCTCGACGAAGGGCTGGCGGACACGACATTTGTCGATGACCGCACCGAAGGTTTCGACGAATGGCGCGAGGTTGTCGAAAAGTACACCCTCGAATACGCTGAAGGCATCACCGGTGTCCGAGCCGACGATATAGCCAACGCCGCCCGGATGTACGCCCGACCGCCGTTCAGCGGTTCATGCCTCATCTGGGGTATGGGCGTAACTCAGCACACGATGGGCACAGCCAACGCTCACGGACTGTTGAATCTGGCATTCGTGTCCGGACAATTAGGCAAACCGGGAGCAGGAATATCACCCCTCAGAGGCCAGAACAATGTCCAGGGCTGTGGCGATTCCGGGTGCCTGCCTAACTCTTTCCCCGGATACCAGGTGCTGAGTGACGAGACGACGCAGAAGTTCGAGCAGGCGTGGAGCAATCACCCTCTTCCGAAGGAAAACGGCCTGGTCATAACCGACATGGTCACCGCGATGGACGAAGGCCGGATCAAGGCCATGTACGTCACAGGAGAGAACCCACTGTTGAGCGAACCTGATCTGAACCACGCCGAAGAGGCGTTCAAGAAGTTGGAATTCCTGGTGGTGGAGGACATTTTCCTCCACGAGACTGCTCAGATTGCCGACGTGGTGCTTCCTGCCACATCCTTCGCTGAAAAGGACGGTACTTTTACCAACAGCGAGCGCAGAGTCCAACGCGTGCGCAAATTAATCGAACCTGTGGGAGACAGTAGGCCAGATTGGAGCATCATCAGCGAGGTCGGACGCCGCATCAGCGCTAGGTTGGGTCTGAGGCTAGAACATGAGTTTGATTACTCTCACCCATCGGAAATCTTCGATGAGATGTCGAGTTTGACTCCGTTTCTGGGCGGCATCAACTATGATCGTCTCGATAACGAAGGGGGCATTCAGTGGCCCTGCCCGACTCCCGACCATCCTGGCACGCGCTACCTCTACGAATCCGATTTCCCCAGAGGTCCCCGCGCCAAATTTGTTGCTTTCGATCAAGGCCCAGCCGCCGACGAACTGCCAACAGATCGTTTTCCGCTGATTCTGAACACAGGACGAATCCTGTACCACTGGCACGGCGGAACAATGACACGCAGAGCGTCGAACCTGTTGGCTCGTGCCCCAGAGCTTGAATTGGCCATCAACGCTCAGGACGGCGAGAAGTACGGAATCTACGATGGTGACTGGGTCCGCGTCCGCTCTCGAAGGGGTGACATGGAAGCTCGGGCGATATATACCGAAAAACAGCATCCCGGAGAGTTGTTTGTCCCGTTCGTCAAGCTCCAAGAACACGCCGCCAACTTCCTGACGAATCCCGCGCTGGACGCCACCTCCCGGATTCCAGAATTCAAAGTCTGCGCCGTCCGCGTTGACAAACTGGTCAACGGCGAAGCGGTTTCCGATGGCCGAAGAAGAGGCGCGCGAGCCTAAACCTCCCTCTCGTTGCCCTCCGACCCTGGGCCCGTGACATGACGGGCGCTCCCCTGTTTGCTCGAGCTCGCAAGCCAAGTGGCAGCCGAAAGCGGAAGTGATATAATCGGTGGTGGTCTCGGCGGGAGGGAATTTCGGTCTCGAATGGCCGCGTTCCTGAAAATCTCAACGCCAATTCCTTCGAATCCATTCGTGAGGAAGGAGCGTGCCTGTCGCCAGTCTCTCTGAGTCTGCGTGGGTGAGTCAACCACCAAGGCCCATTTTCGTTATTGGGAGGGTAATTTGGCCCAGCAAACGGACCTATCGATTCTGGATCCAATCCTGGAAAAGCTCCGCTCTCGACAGGGCGCTCTCGTGACAATGCTTCAGGAGATCCAAAAAGCCTACGGGTACCTTCCTGAAGCGGTTTTGGAGCGCCTGAGCAGGGAAACCCAAACTCCTCTGAGCCGAATCTACGGCGTGATCACTTTCTACTCCCAGTTTTACCTCACCCCGCGCGGTCGCAACATAATACGAGTATGCGACGGCACGGCTTGCCATGTCCGGTCCAGCGAATATATCAGGCGGACCCTTGCCGATGCCCTCGGGCTCCAGGAAACCGAAACCACCGAGGATATGCAATTCTCACTTGAGACGGCTGCCTGTTTTGGGACATGTTTCCTCGCCCCCGTCATGATGGTCAACAGCGCGTATCATGGCAAGCTTGACCCGCAACAGGCCCTGGATATCATCGAAGGTTATGCGCAGTCAGAGGACGAGAATTGATGGAGAAGCTCAGTAGTGGCTCGGCCCTGCAAGACCTTTCTGAGAGACTTGCTGCCGAGGAAGACCCCAACAAACCGTGCGTGCGAATCTGCATGACCGGCTGCCGCGCCTACGGCGCTGAGGACCTGAAAGAGGCTTTCGCGAAAGAGATTGACAGTCAGGGAATGGGCGACGATGTGGAGATTCGCGAAACGGGTTGTCATGGCTTCTGCGCTCGCTCGCCATTGATCGCCATTGATCCGCAGGAAATCTTCTATCAGGAGTTGACTCCGAGGAACGTGCCCGACATTGTGTCACAGACTCTGAAAGATGGCGCGGTCATTGGACGGTTGCTCTATCGCGATCCTGAGAGCAGGGAGAGGATCGAGTCCACGGACGATGTCCCCTTCTACAAGAGCCAACAGCGGAACATTCTGAGGAATTGCGGCGAGATAGACCCAACCAAGATATCCCATTACATAGCTCGCGAGGGATATGCTGCGCTGGAACAGGCCCTGTTCAAAATGACTCCTGAGGATGTGATCGACGAAGTGACCAGGTCCGGACTCCGTGGGCGAGGGGGGGCTGGATTCCCAACTGGAGTCAAGTGGAACTTTGCGCGAAGGGCGTCCGGTGACATCAAATATGTCGTTTGCAACGGAGATGAGGGAGACCCCGGCGCCTTTATGGACCGAGCCGTGCTCGAAGGCGACCCCCACAGCGTGCTTGAAGGAATGACCATAGCCGCATATGCCATTGGGGCGAGCAAGGGTTACATCTACGTCCGGGCAGAGTACCCCATCGCCATCGACCAACTGATCACAGCGCTCGATCAGTCGCGAGAACTGGGACTCATGGGACAGGATATCCTGGGATCGGGTTTCGACTTCGACATAGAGATACGGGAAGGCGCCGGAGCGTTCGTGTGCGGTGAGGAGACGGCTCTGCTGGCCTCCATTGAAGGCGAGAGAGGCATGCCGCGGCCTCGACCTCCATTCCCCGCCCAATCGGGTCTATGGGGCAAACCCACCAACATCAA
>JASLRP010000451.1 GCA_030743915.1 SAR202 cluster bacterium
CAGATCGTGACTTCGCGGCCCTCCTGCAATCACCGTCGGAGTCGTTGCCTGAATCGATCCAGTCCCTCAAAAACTGCTCCGCATTTCAAGGAGTTTCCCTGGGGATAGATCAAGTTCGCAGCGTTGGGATGTGCCGGTTCAGTGATTCTCGACGGCTGAAATCCGAACTGTAAAGGCTCGGCGCTCGTAGTGTAATATATATTCAGCCTGCGCCGGATGTGTGTTCGACGCTGGTATTTTCTATACGAGTGAGGACTATGGCGAGGTACGATCTGATACTGGCCGGAGGCACGGCGCTGGACCCCAAAAACGGCCTGGACGCCCGGGCGGATGTTGGCATCACCGATGGCAAGATCACCAGTGTCGAGCCTGAGCTAAACCCCACTAGCGCAGATGACGTGATCGACGTCGAAGGCATGTGGGTCATGCCTGGACAGATCGACACTCACGCCCACGTCGCCGGGTTGTCCCGGAACTGGGACCCTGCTCTGGGTTATGGCATGCTGGCGAGGGCCGGGACCACGACGGTCCTGGATATGGGGGGCACCGGGCCAACATTGATCGACGGCATCAAGCGCAGAGGCGCCGGGCTGAACGTCGCCGGGCAGTTTGCGTTGATTCCAGGGTTGACTATCCCCACTGGCAAGCTGTCGTATCGCACAATGGGGAGCATCGTTGACAACGCTCTGAGACAGGGTTGTCTGGGCGTCAAGATACTGGGGGGTTACCATCCCTTCACGCCGGAAGACAGCGCAGACATCATCGCCGCTTGCAACGAGCGTCGAGCCTACGTCGCCTTTCACCTGGGCACGACTGACACCGGGAGCCAGATTGACGGCGTTCGTGAAATCCCGAAATTGGTGGGCAGGGGAAGGCTCCACGTGTGCCATGTGAATTCCTACTGCCGAGGCGTGGTCGACGACGCCAACGACGAGTGCGATGAAGCGTTGGAGATTCTGGATTCCATGAGCGGCCAGCTCAACTCCGAGGCTTACCACGCCATCCAGAACGGGACCAGCGGACGCTGCGATGAGGATGGCCAGGTCATGGCTGACGTGCCCCGCAACTGTCTGGCCCTGCGAGGGTACGAGATGTCCATCGAGGGCATGAGGCAGGCGATTACTGACGGTTACGGTTCCGTCGTGGCGCAGAAGGGCGGTCAGGTCTATTACGCCAGAGGCGAAGAAGCCCTCAAGATGTTCGACGACGCCAAATCGAACGTCGGCATGAGTTTCCCAGTCAACCTGTCTGCATCCGCGTTCCGATTGACCACCGCCAAAAATGACGCCGACGAGTTCATAGTCGATGCCATCAGCACCGATGGCGGCTCCCATCCTCGAAACGTCGCCATACAGTCTGCGATGGCCCTGGTGGGCTTCAACGCTCTGACCCCCCTCGAAATGGCCGAGAAGCTATCCTGGAACGCCGCAAAGATGCTGGGCCTGCGCAACAAGGGGCACTTCTCAGAGGGCGCGGACGCGGATGTCACGGTTTTGGACCCTGAACGCAACCAACCCGAGATGAGCCTCGTGGCGGGCAAGCTCATAATGTACAAAGGCCAGCCGGTGGGCTCAGGCGGGACTCTGCTTGTAACTCGCGAGGGACGACGCACCGCTGCCGCAAGCGGCCTGCCGTATCAGGTGACCGAATTGTCCCAGAGCAAGCTTTACGAGGATTTCAGCGGCTGACGGCCCCGGCCAATCTTCACGATGCAACAGGGACGGGAAGTTCAACCCGTCCCTTTTCTTTCATTTGAGCGCCGTGCGCCTCATCGTCATTGGTTTCGAACCATGCACCGCGTCGGATTGATCTATTGTTGTGACGCTGATCGACCTTGATATGCTATTGACGCACCTTATGAGGTTTATTAAGATATTTAATAATACGATGTAGGCGGTGCGTGCAGATGCCGATTGTGAGGCTCTGGTCAATGTTGGGTGTGGTGGTTTCGGTAATCGCGTTGGCGGCTTGCAGCAACTCTGAAGACGGGAACATATTTCGCATCGCAGGGATTCCGGATCAGAACGCCTCGAAGCTGGCCCAGAGGTATGACAGCTTAACCGAATACCTCAGCATGGAGCTCGGCGTGACCGTGGAGTATGTCCCAACAGTTGACTACGCGGCCACGGTTACGGCGTTCCGACAGGGCAGCATCCAGATGGCGTGGTTTGGTGGGCTGACCGGAGTTCAGGCCAGGCTCGCGGCTCCTGGTTCTCAGGCGATAGCCCAACGGCCCCGTGACACCGAATTCCACTCCAAATTCATCGTCCAGACTGATCTTGACGTGACCACGCTCAGAGAGCTCAACGGTCTAACCTTCACATTCGGGAGCGAAAGCTCGACATCAGGACACCTCATGCCCCGTCATTTCCTGCTTGAAGCAGGCGTTGACCCTGAGTCCGACTTCGATGGAGACGCCAATTTCTCCGGCTCTCACGACAAAACTTGGGCGCTGGTTGAGAGCGGCGCTTTCCAGGCAGGGGTTTTGAATGAGGCCGTCTGGGACACGGCGGTCGAGGAGGGCCGTGTGAACGCATCCAAAGTTCGGGAGTTTTTCGTGACGCCTGCCTACTTCGACTATAAC
>JASLRP010000452.1 GCA_030743915.1 SAR202 cluster bacterium
AAAGACAGGTTCCTCTGCGCTGGCCCGGAGCATGCCGGGACGCTCAAGAGGTTGGGAAATTGGGGAACGCCCACATTGAGACATGCAGTATTCATTGGTAGCCCGTGTGGCAGAGAAGTTCGCGCCGATGGTGGTCGGTTCTCAAAATTGGATGGGTATATGCAGCGCTCGTCAGGGCATTATCATGCCAATGCGATGCACGACCAAGCGATGTCAGGCGCGCTGTTGGCATTGAGGGCTCAATGGATGAACGCCGGACCTGATCAAGCCGTAGCTGACCTGGGGCCAGGTTTTCGTTCATACCAATGAAATAAGGTTGGAATACAAAAGTGCGCGCCTCCGGTCAATCATAGGGGCAATATGATCAACCGGAGGCGCGCACCGAGCCAAAACGCGAAGCTCAGACTTCTTTCGTCACTGGACAGCGTCGGGAAATTTTGCCTGTCAGCTCTCGAGATCGTTCTAGCGCACTCTTTTGACCTCTAGGGACTCACCGGGAGCCAGAGCGACCCTTCTTACCGTGATCCCCAGCTTGAGGAGCCAATATCCAAGAGTTGCTTTGCTGACTCCCAACTCGTCTGCTGTGTGGGACAGTCCTTGCTCCGTCACCATCTCTGGAAGAATCTTCTCAAGTGGTTGGTGCATTCGCTCTTCGACGGCCATCATTTTCTTTGTCTTGCGGGTCATGGTCATGTCCTCCTTAGTCATTGATGTTAATATAATCCTAATTCCCCACGGACATTCTTGTCAATCACTTTTCAAGACTTTTTCCGAACTTTTCTTTCGTAATGGTTTCAGGCCTTGCCCGGGGCCGATTCCCTTGTTTCAAGCGTTGTTTAACTGATGATTACACGGTGTATTAATGTTTAAGTAATATTTATTGAAATCGGATACTGTGCCGAAATATCCCCGCTGATTCGACCATGTCGACCCTCAAAATGTCATGGATTCAATCAATGGCGTCATGCCCTACAGTTGTCGAGTTTTCTGGTTGGGTGTAGATTTCATGCCTGTGATGGCTTCAACCAAGATGCGATACAATCAGACGAGCGCAAGAACGTTTGTGGAGCGCTCGCTCGCTGACTCTAGATGAACGGTGAAAATCTGCTTCAGCGAATTCCGGAAAACAGGTGCGAGTATCTGTTGTGTTTCCGATCGGTCCTGACAGTGCTGCTCGTTTCACGATAATCGGCCGAGGTTAGCTTGCGGTCAAGTCTCACGAGTTAAGGAGCTTGTTTAGAAATGGCGAACACATCAGCGGTACTCAAAATACGTCGCAACCATGCCTTGGAGCATGCAACCGTTGCTCTACTATTGGAACGCGGCGTTCACCCTCCCCTGGGTGGCTATTCTGTGGCAGGTGGATACGTGATCTGGAGCAAAGCTCCGATCGCGGAGGTCACTGAAGCATCTGTTGACGCCCTGAAATTGTTGAACGCGGGTCATGGGGATCTTGCAATCTCCCCATTCTGCGGCACCAATTTGGTGACTAGCGCAGTGCTTGGAGGCTTGGCGGCGACTCTAGTGCGCGGAAACAGTCGCGGGATCGGAGCCAACTTCAGAGCGGCGATCGCGGCGATCGCCACAGCGTCGTTATTGAGTCGACCAGTTGGCGAATTCATTCAACGCAGATTCACTACAAAACCTGAACCAGCTGGTTTGCAGATCAATTCAGTTCGAGAAATATTGCATTCTCCGGTGTCGATAATCTGGGTTTCGACCAGCTCTTAAAGATCGACAGTTAGCGGATTCGACCTAGATTCAGGCCACTGCCCTGCTGATATTTGCCAGTTAAAGAATGTTCAACTAGCTGATTTATCCCTTCCAGTCAGACGCTTTCGATCAAACAGGTCTGCTCGATGAATACGGGTAACGCTTGCAAACGTATTAAACAATGCTCAGGCGACGCTCAGACGTTTGAAAACCGGCCACGCAAACATTTCAACAGCCGATGGCGATAATGATCCGGCGGGACCCGGTGGGCAGCGCTCTAGATTTCACCGTCGACGTCAATGGGATTGTTGACGACTTCAACCTCCAATATGAGTCCTCGCGTACCCGTTCCACACTGCGGTTCCGACATCATGTTAAGTTGATCGCAAGCAACTGAACACGGGAATAATGCTATGTCATACTTGAAAGATGGGAGCAGCAAAAACGACCCAACTGAATAACTGGCGCGACCCGCGTCGGATCAGAGGCTGGGAACTGAGCCGGAAAGGCTGGAATCAAAAGCATATTGCTGAGGAGCTGGGAGTAATGAAGGGGGCGGTGCCAGTGGACTGAACAAGGCAAAGAAGAATGGAGTCGAAGCGCTACGAGCGACCAGTGCCGCCGGCGCTCCGTGCCGTCTGAGTCCAGGCCAACTTGCTCGAATCCCTGAGCTTTTGTCAAAGGGAGCCCAGACCTATGGATTCAGAGGCGATGTGTGGACATGTGGCCGAGTGGCGACGGTGATCGAACGCACTTTTGGAGTCTCATATCGTCCTACCCATGTTTGCACGATACTCAGAGACATTGGATACAGTCTCCAGAAACCAGTTCGCCGAGCTATCTAGCGAGATGAGGATGCCATTCCCAGATGGGAGGATGACACGTGGCCTGAGATAAAAAAGCCCACAAGGAAGATCGAACCATAGTATCCGTCGATGAAAGCAGGTTCTACTTGTTGCCGTTTGTAACCTGGACGCCTATAGGCCTGTGGGCAACACGCCTGCCATCAAAGAATATCTGACACGAGACCCTCTTTCAGCCAAAAGCCAGGTCACAGCCGATGGCAAAAAGTCGATGATGGTTCAACCCAAAGCCTTCAGGTCGGCGCATGTGGCCAAGTTCCAAAAGCATCTACTCAGGCAGATCGGCGGGAAACTGCTTGTTATTTGGGACGGATCGCCCATCCATCGAAGCAATGTGATCAAAGATTGCCTGGCCTCAGGAGCAATGGATCGGATCAGCTTGGACCGGCCCCAGCCTATGGTCCAGAAATGAATCCAGACGAGGGTATTTGGAACTACTTCAAACGGGTGGACCTCAAGATTGTTGCCTGTCCGAACCTAAAAGAGTTGAGATATGAGTTACGAAAAGCCAAGGAGTGACTCAGGCACTAACAACATGGAATCCTTGGCTGTATCAATCAGGTCGGATAAGTTTAGACCTTTATGCAGAGATCAGTAACTAAGAGGCGCCTCGTCCCCCTCAGAATGTGAATATTCACCTCAAGGGCTCAGAGCGCCCGCCGTTATAGGACCGTTCTGGCTTGTGCTGGGTGTGTCGGCGAAAACATGGAGTTTGGCACTCAGAGCCTTTCCCCTTCCCATCTAGCGACGACAGGTGAAGGTTCTATTCTCGATATGCCCGAGGGTCTTCAACTGGTTGGACGTGGCAAAAAAAGGCTCCGTGAACTGGTTTGGTCATCGGATGTTTGTATTCAGAGCCAGAGTCCTTGGAATACCTGTGGATTGAAACGCCGTTTCACCGATGCTTGCGCTGCCGATAGAATCACGCCTCGACTTCAGAAGATCGGAAGACGTATGCGTTCGGATTCTAGTCCGCCTCGAAGCTGCTTGGGTCATAATGCAATCGTTATTGAATCAGGATTCCGCTGTATCAGCGAGACCGCTTCGTGCGACCACCTTCAGCGCGTATCCTCCCCGGGACTAACGATTTCTCGGGCGACTGCATTGGTGATTGGCGATTGCGCACACTGTGGACATAGGTCTGGGTCGCCTGCCATTTCCGGCTTCGAATCCATGACAGTGGGACCAGACCAAACTGAATTCCCGTCACAGATCAGAAAATGAAAGCTAAACATCTGGTATCAAGATCCAGTGAAACCGATGCGCTCGGCTGCCTGTCGGGTTCCGCAAGCTCGGGTGACTGGTGAATCTTATTCCATCCTGGACCCTTGGAGTGTTGGCAGTTTAACGTCTGTGGCTCGCGACGTTTCGTGTCATCAAATTCGGTCAGCAATCCTATAGGAGTTGTGAGGTGCGGACTCCAGGCCACAGCGTGCCCTGCGCCCTGATCAGGATGTGATGCGCTTGACCGTCCCGAAATTCCGTCTGTACAATATGGTACAAGTGTGTCCCTGTAGCTCAGTTGGATAGAGCAACTGCCTTCTAAGCAGTGGGTCGCGGGTTCGAATCCTGCCAGGGACGCTCTTCTCTCCTTTTTTTGCATGCTTGGAGCCTTTGTGTGCGATGTTTTAATCGAAAAGCATATCACGATATTCTATGGTGCTGTTAACATATATTACCAGTTTGGATTCCTGTATTGCCGGCCCTAATATGGAGATGCGGAGATATTGTAAAGAATGTGCCACAGTGGTCGTTTCGTAAGATTTCCGTTGAGTCGATCAAACCGGGACAGTCATCATGATGGGTGGCTTAACATCACTCCAGATTGAGTGTATCCAGTATCCCTTCTAATGGCATGACTCTAAAACTCAGGGCGACTCATTTTCTCAGGTTTCTGGGTGCAGTGGCGTGACTGCCGACAGTAGCCGATGATCGAGTGGAATGTCTGATTGGGTGGACACCAGACCAACCTTGTGCCCTAGCGATGTTTGTCTCGAACAACATTCTGGAACTTGCAGCGGATTTCCACGTCGCAATTGTTCACACCATATGCTCAACCATTTTTGGGATGTCCCCATCCGGGATTGTGACCGCCTACCCTACCAATTCCGAGGCCGGAGACTTTTCGCTGCTATTAACTTCTTCTGGCGAACGCTGCGTTCCCAGAGATCGGAGGTGTTTTGGAAACTTTGATATGCCACCTGCAGGT
>JASLRP010000453.1 GCA_030743915.1 SAR202 cluster bacterium
TGCTCATGGCGTATCCTCCTTTGCTGGATTGTGTTTGTTAGTTTATCCAGCAGGATACGCCACCTCTCTCATCCTCTCCATACACCACTTTCGATCATAACTCGCGTCGAAATGGCGCGTTCTGAAATCATCGGAGAAGGACGTCAGGTCGTCTCGCGCTCCCAGGATGTGGGTGACCTCTGGCGACAAATCCGCAGAGGTTTCGCCTCGGTGAAACACCGTCACGCTATGGCCCTGCTGGGCCAACTGCCGAACGACATACGAACCGATAAACCCCGTGCCGCCAATAACCAGGATGTTCATGGATGTCTCCCCCGGACTCAATGAAACGCAGGTCGATTAACGCTGCATCCAGAGTATCAGAGAGACATCAATCCCGGCGCTTTGTGGCCTGTCTTTCATGGCAACGATCGGAACCTTACGGACGATGACAGGGCCACCACGCCACGCTAAAACGAGGCGAAGTATCTGGTCGCGCGCAGAACAATTGTTGCCCTATTTACGACCAGATTCCCCACACTCGTTTACAGTTTTCAGACGGAGCGTTTTCAGCTACGCCGACTTGAACACCTCGCCCCTCAGTTCATTGAGGACCGACTGGCTCATCTTGAAGCTCTCTTTCGCAGAAGGGAACTCGCCCAGATGGACGTCGCTGATGTATTGAGAGGCGGCTTCCTGAATCGACTCGGCCAGGTTCGCGTATCGGCGTGCGTGCTTGGGCAGATGGTCTGTGAACAGGCCCAGGAAGTCGTGAAGCACCTGCACCTGGCCGTCGCAGCCTGCGCCCGCGCCAATTCCTATGGTGGGGATGCGCAGGCGGTCGGTTATCATCTGTGACAGCGCGGCGGGAACGCACTCCAGCACCACGGCGTAGGCTCCGGCCTCTTCCAGCGCTCGGGTGTCCTCCATCAGCCTGATGGCGTCGTTGATGGTTCGTCCCTGAACCCGGTATCCGCCCAACTGGTTGACCGATTGAGGAGTCAGCCCAACGTGTCCCATGACCGGAATGCCGCTCTTCGTGATGCGGTTAACAGTCTCGGCCATCTCCTGGCCGCCCTCCAGCTTGACCGACTGCGCTCCACCTTCCTTCATGATGTGGCCCGCATTTCGGATGGCCTCGGAGACATCGGCGTGGTAGCTCATGAATGGCATGTCGCCGATGATGTGGGCCTTTTCGGTGCCTCGAACCACGGTCTTGATATGGTGGAGCATGTCCTCCATAGTCACGGGAACTGTGGAATCGTACCCCAACACCACCATTCCCAGGCTGTCGCCGACCAGCATCAGGGGTATGCCTGCCTGCTCCAACAGCTTGCCTGACGTGTAATCGTAGGCCGTCATCATCGGGATTTTCTCGCCCCGAACCTTCATGTCCTGTAGGTCTCTAATGGTCACGCGCATGTCTGGTACCTCCTCGTAGGTCTCCAAGAGTGAAGTCCAATGGTTTGCTAGATTTTTACCTATTGCTCGTTACTCGATCGTTACACGATATGATTCCAGTAATTCCTTGATCTCCTGGGAGCGTGCGGGAGCCAGCGCGCCCTTTTCCACTGCAAAGGGCAGGCCCACCAGGGCCAACTCGATATATAGCGGAAGGTACTCCGGCGCGGACGAACTGATCGCCTCCAGATGCTTTCGTATCGTCCCGATGTCGCCTCTGGGATATGGGCCGGCCACCGCCTGGGGGACTCCCGCCGACGCCAGGTTGGCAGCCACGGCAGGCATCATAGGAGCCAGAGCGCGGACGCCCTCGTCACGCGTGTGGTCGAACTTCTCCCACATAGACGCGGCGACAGAACCCAGCACCGCCAGCAGGTTGCCCATCAGAACTCCAGAGATGTGGTAAAGCACCTTGTCCTGGGGTCTGAGGGATATTGGGATGCCCTCGATATCCGAGGCCATGCCTCGCAGGTAGGACTGCATCCCGTCATCGCCCTCGATTCCGAAGGTGACGCCGGGGATGGCCTTGACTCCGTTCTCGACGGAGTTGAAGGCCTGGAGAGGGTGGAAAGCTCCTAGAATCGCTCCCTGGTCGGCGGCGGACTGGAGTATATCGACCGACGCCGCGCCGGAGCAGTGGGCCACGCCCTGACCTTGGCGCCAGGAAACCTGATCGCACACGGTCCTGATTGCATCGTCAGAGGTTGAAATGAACACGAAGTCAACGCGATCCGCGACATCCTGGATGTTCTCGCAGGCTGTGCATCCTGGAATTCTGTCGGCGAAGGCCTGGGCCGATGCGAAGGTGCGGCTTCCAGCCGCTATGACAGGATATCCGGCGTTGGACATGGCGACGGCCAACGAGCCGCCAACGTTTCCCGCGCCTAAGAACCCGATTGTGGTCGTCTTGTCGAACTCTTTTGTATTGGTCATGTAACTTAATTTTCGTATCGTATGGTAACGCTCAGGTGACAGAGCTTAAAGCTCCGATACGCCCGGCGTCCCGTCGATGCCCTCAGCCTTCTGAATCCCTCGGACGATGGCCCTGCTGACACACAGGGCAGTGGCCGCGCACAGGCGGCTCATGTTCAGTTCTTCTTCATACAGGTCGCCCGTTGCCAGAGCGAACATGGTGTCGCCG
>JASLRP010000454.1 GCA_030743915.1 SAR202 cluster bacterium
TTCTCGTCCCAATACCTGATGGACTACGCGGGCCACGAAAGAAACGAAATCGAAGGCCCCGATGCCAAAGGATTCAACGCGCTTTCGAGGCTGTGCCAGTCATCAGACTCCTGGTTCTTCCTCTCTGTAGAGGACGCAGAAGGTTGGAATCGGCTCACGCGCCTGGACTCGTTGAGCCATCTGCGAGGAAGGCCCGAATTCGCAACTGCCGAGCTTCGAGATGAGAACGACGATCGGCTTGCCGACGAACTCTCCCGAGTTTTCAGCGGGAAGTCAACTGACGAATGGATTCGCGATCTGGGAGAAGCCGGAGTGACCGCCATTCCCAACCGGACCATTTCGGAGTTACGAGAGGACAGTTACCCGCAGCGTCAGTCTCTGATTCGCTCCGCCGAGCATCCCGATTTCGGGCGAGTCACTCATGGCGGAGTGTCACCCCAACTCAGCCGGACTCCAGCGGTTGCGACCCGCTCGCCCGCGTTTGGAGGTGACACCGAGAGCATCCTCCGTGAGTTGGGCTACGCATCTTCTGAAATCAGCGGCATGCGCGCCAATGGTGTGATACCTCGAACCGCCAGTGTGCCCCTCGACTGACACCTAATCACCTAACCAAAGGATTTATAAATGACCGAAGATCAGAACCTGATCCAGTGGATATATTCGTCCAAGAACGAACAGGAACTTGAAGAGCGATACGACCAGTGGGCGTCAAACTACGAGAAAAATATGGCCGAGGACTTCGGTTGGTTTGGCCCGCCCGAGTCTGTCGACGCCGCCGTCAAATACGTCTCGAAAGACGCCCGAATTCTGGACGCCGGAGCAGGCACAGGACTTGTGGGGCAACTGCTCAACGAGCAAGGCTATCAGAAACTGGTGGCGATGGACCTGTCCGAGGGCATGCTGGAGCAGGCGCGGCAGAAGCACGTGTACGGCGAGTTCCACCAGATGGTCATGGGCGAGACGCTCGACTTTCCGACGGACTCCTTCGACGCTGCCATATCTTCGGGAGTCCTGACTGTCGGCCATGCCCCTGCTTCGTCACTGCACGAACTGGTTCGCGTTGTGCGATCAGGCGGACACATCATATTTACGCTGCGTCCCGACCTGTACGAGGATGGCGGCTTCAAGGAAGTCCAGACCGGGTTGGAGTCGGACGGGAAATGGAAGCTGGTCGAAATGGGCGACCCGAAGCAGGTCCTCCCCAAGGGCGAGCCAGACGTCCTCCATCAGGTCTGGGTGTACGAGGTTACGTCGTAGCCTTATATCGTGAATTCGTGTGGCGCCGATGGTTCATCGCATATGTTGCATGAATGGGCTATCAGGAGGAAGATCAACAAGTTGTGTCATGGTAGTATGAGATATATCCTACCGATGATAATCATCATTTAATGCAACACCCTGTCCATCGAATAACATCGTTCACAATAGTGAAACCATTTACCATTCGAATGGAATTCGATGATGATACCGCACAGGTCATAGATTTTGAGCCACTTTTGGAAGGCGAGTTGTACGGCCCATTACGAGAATTAACTTTGTTCAATCAAGTCACAATTGATCCAGAAGTTCATACGCTCATCTGGCCTAACGGAGCCGACTTTGATCCTGCGACACTGCATGATTGGCCTCAGCACGCTGAGACCATGAAAGCAATGGCCCGCCGATGGGCACTGACCAAGCGATAAGTATCGCCATCGTGAAAGATTCCCATGAAGCTGTTTGACATCAATGAACTGCCCCAGGAGATGAACGACCGGATCGACTCGATCATCGGTCAGCTTGCCGTTGTGACCGAAGCCATCCGAATCGCCGAGGACGAGCGCAAGCGACTTCGCGACGAGTTGGTTGACGCCCCGCAAACGGTGGGAGCGGAACCGGGCGATGTTCTGAAGGCCGCCCAGCACGGCGTCAGGGTCGAGATGGCCCAGCGTATCCAGAGGCAACTGCGACGTGACTCGCTGTTGGAGTTGGGTGTCTCACAGGAACTGATCGATATGGCGACGACCCAGCGCGAGACTGACCCTTATGTGGTGCTGCGCAGGATGGACACCGAGGACTAGCGCCAGCCGCTGACTACAAGAATGTATCCAACCTGAGCCGATGCGAAGGGTCTGGTCGCTGGAGGCGCCAGCGTTGTTGTGGATCGGCCAGATGCTTCACTCCGTTCAGCATGGCAAGGCAACCTCTCACATCCCGCCATTCTGAGTCGCAGCGAAGAATCTGGTGTCAGTGGGAGACGGCCGAATCATGCATGGTCAGATGCTTCACTCCGATCAGCATGGCATTTGCATGGCGCTACGCGGTGCGTGAGCCGTTCGGGTCTCCGATCTTCCGCAACGGAGTCTCCGACTCCCACGACTCGCGAGTCTGGGGGTCTAGCTGAAGGCCCAGGCCATCGGCCAGGCGGGTCAGGTAGTTGAAGATTCCCACTATGTGAGCCACCTCCAGGCACGCCTGATCGTCGAATCCCAGGTCTCGAAGGGGTTGCCAGTCGTCCTCGGTCATGCTGGTGGGCGTGGCGCTCATCTTGTGGGCCAGCTCGCATAGCTGAAAGTTGCGTGTTCCCGGAGTCATGGTGTCGCGCCAACTTCCATCGACCAAGGTTTTTATTATCGTGGGGTCCCCGTCCTCGGCACGCAGAAACTCTGCGTGGGTCGTGGCTCAATACTCGCAGTCCTGGGCGGCAGCGGCGACGGTGGCGACCATCTCCCGCTCCTGGCGGCTCAGTTGTCCAGGCCCGCGCATTATCTCCTCGTACAGATTGTTGAACGCCGGGCCGATGGTCGGATGTGCTGACAGGAGCCGACCCATCGCAGGGCGAAACTCGAAAGTCCACCGTCCGGCGGCGGCGGGCAGAGGGCCGGCGTCGGGGACGATGTCGATCCAGGATTCTTTGATCTCGTGCTTGTGCATGGGTTCACCTCGAATGTTATGGGCTCAGGGAGGCCGCACACTCTCGCGCTCTGGTCGCCTCGCGCTGGGCGAACAGGCTGCAAATGCCGGTGTACTCGGTCGGGTCCAGCAAGACCTCGATTTCCTGCGGAGTCATGTTGGACGCTACATCCTCGACCTCGGCCAGCGTGTCCCTGAAGGGCCTGCCCTCCACGACCGACGCCTGGGCCGCGTCGTACACGGCGTCGTGGGCGCGTTGACGGCCCAGCTTGCGGCCAAGCTCCAGCATTATGGCCTCAGACATTATCAATCCGCCGCTCAGGTCGAGGTTGGCCCGCATTCGCTCTGGGAATACCTGAATGCCTGAGAACAATTCGATGACGTACTGGAGCAGATCGCCAGTGAGGATGGCCGACTGGTTGAGCGCCCGGTCCATCATCACGCTGGTGGTGCGGTTGGCCTCGTGCTCTGTGATCATGGCCTCCAGGGCCAGTGGCACCAGCGCGCGAATCTGCGCGGCCACTGCCACGATGTCCTGGGCCAGTTTGGGATTTCGCTTTTGAGGCATTGTGCTGCTACCCACGGTGCCGGGAGGAACAGGCTCCTCCACCTCGCCGAACTCCTGCTTCATCAGGGTGAACACCTCACCGCCGATCTTGGAGCAGGTGGACGCCAGCATCCCCAGCAGAGTGACATACTCGCACAGGTGGTCGCCTGTTGTGCGGGCAGGCATCGTCATGGGTTGCATATCCAGCTTCTGGGCCATCAGGTCCTGAACCTCCAGACCGATCTCCCCCAGCGAGGCCAGAGTTCCCGCTCCGCCTCCCAGCATGGCGACGAACACCCGGTCCTCGCATCCCTGAAGCCTTTCGATGTGACGACATAGCTCGTCAATCCAAACTGCGACTTTGTATCCGAAGGTCGCCGGGACCGCGTGCTGGCCGTGGGTGCGTCCGGGCAGGGCGTAGTCTTTGGTTTTCTCGGCCAGGTCCGCCAGGATTTTGAGAATCTGAGCCAGTTGAGACAGATATATCCGGTGGGCCTCACGGAGCATCAATAGCTTGCCAGTCTGCGTGATGTTCTGTGTCGTCGCGCCCCAATGCGCCCAACCTCCGGCGTCGCCATCGCACACCCGGTCCAGTTCCCAGACCAACGGGACGATGGGGTGCCCTGTTTTGGCGAGACCTTCATGGATGGCGTCGATGTTCAGCAGGGACAGTTTTGCTTTGCGTGTGATCTCATCGGCGGCAGGCCGAGGGATGACCTCCAGGTCTGCCTGAGCCTGAGCTAGAGCGGCCTCAACGTCCAGCCACGACTGGAATCGGGCTTCCTCGGTGAACTTCGCGCGGACTCCGGGGTCGGCCATCCTTAGCGCGGCGGGTTCCTGTTGCATTCGGCGATCCTCCTGAGATGCGGTGATGGAGGCGAGTGTATTGTCGGGGTGGGAGTATGTCAACGCATCAGTCCGAGCGGCGGCGCGGCAGGCAAACAAATAGGGCAGACTGTAAAGCCTGCCCTTTGATCATCGGTGGTTGTAAGTTGTCTAGGCTACCAGGTGCTGCGTCTGCTTCCGATGCCCACCTTCCTCAACAGATTGGACACCCTGGACATTATCCCAGACCGCTGATCCATCTCGTGATGCCATGCCGCCCCTATCAGAGCGTTGACCATCGCCGCTTCTTCTGTTCGCCAGGCGTATCCATTGGCTGCATCTCTACGAGCGAAATCCTGAGTCTGTATTCCCTGCATATGGTCTCCCCCCGGAAACGGTATTAGGTGTGTTCTAACTGTGAGAAAGAGTACGCCTAGCATGGGAGACCTGCCTAGTTTGATTATGGTTAACTTTCGGAAAATTCTAAACGAAATCTTAGAACTGTCAGTCAGCTAGAAGACAACTTCGCGTTTGGAAATCGTTTGGGTGGGACGAACGCCCGCTGACCAATCACACGGGGACGTGCCACGCCTGAGCCAAATCAGAGCCTGAAGGAAGAGAAGGGGTGCTGTTGGGGTTTTTGCTTGACGTCAGTTCAACTGACAGTTGGACGTCGATCAATCCAGGTGGGAGATGTCGTTGAAGCGGTTGATGCGCCACAGATTTGTGTTCAGGAGGGTTGAGTCACTGTGGTGCCATCGGTCCACGTCCAGGTCGAAGTCGAACAGCGCGGTGTTGCCCACCGGCATGCCCCACATCCTGTCAACGCCCATAAGGGCAGCAAAAAAGTAGTGGATGATTCCGCCGTGGCTGAAGGCCAGCACTTTGTCATCGTTGGAGTGATCGGTGATAAGTTGGTTTATCGCTCGCTCTGCCCTGATCCGGCGGTCCTGCATGGTCTCGGCTTGCGGGACGTGATCCCAGTTGCGGGTCTCGTCGTACAGGCGGGCGACCTCGGGATAGTGGGCCTGGACCTCTTCCCAGTTCTTGCCTGAGAAAATCCCCACGTCGATTTCTATGAGGTCATCCAGGGGAGTGATAGGGTAGTCCCAGGCGGCGGTTGCTATCCGCGCGGTCTCGGACGTGCGAATCATGGGGCTGGAGTACACGTGGGTAGGCTCGAAGCCCTCAGCGATAAATCGCTTCCCGAGCTTCTCAGCCTGTTGCTCGCCCAGCTCTGAAAGTTCGGTCTCTCCGCGTCCCTGCCACTGGCCTGCGGCATTGGCCTTGCTCTGCGCGTGTCGAATGAATATAAGTTTCATATTTTCACCGCAGAAAATATATCACAGTTGGGCGGTTTTGAGCTATCAGCCGTCGATCTGTCGAAGCTCGAAGGTGGCCGTGTAGAACCCTGGGTCCATCGTGCCCGGCGCGCGGATGACAATTCGTATCTGCGTCTGTTCGATGCTGGGGCCTGGCTTCGCTGTGGGAGGAATCTTGAACAACCACTCGGTGCGGTTCAACTGCGATATCTGGAGGATGCGCCCGTCGTACAGCGACGTGTTGGAACTGTCGGTTGGGTCCATGCTCCAGTCCAGCGTCACCCGATGCCCTATCAGGTCGATGAGCGCGGTGCTCTTGGCGAACTTCAGGTTGCCGAAACCGGAGCCTGGGTTGTCGTCCCAGTAGCTGACGAATACGTTGGTCGTGCCCACCAGGGATATGTCGTTGTATTGGCCCACGGTCTGACCCTCATCAACCGTGGCAGGGTCTTCAAAGGTTGCGCCTGAATCCGTGGAGCGCACCGTCCGCAACTTGTTGTTGGCGTCAATCGGGGCGTCCTCGAAGTAGCTTATGAATATCGTGGTCGGGTCCACAATCGCGATGGACGAATGCTGGCCCACATCTCCGCTGGACACCGCTGTCGAAAGACTGAATGAGCTTCCGCTGTTGGTTGACGCCGCCAACTTCAGGTCGTTGGAATCTGCGTCGTAGTAGCTAATGTAGACCGTCTGGCCGTTGTCCACGGTGGTGTCATTCACTGCCGCGATGGATGAGAATTGGCCCATGTCGCCGGTCGAATCCACCGTGCTGACTGTAAAGGTCGGGAACACGAACTGTGTTGATCTGGCGAACTTCAGGTTGTCACTGGTGTCGTCGTAGTAGCTGATGTAAACGGTGGTTGTCGCCTGGGAATGCACCGTGTCCAGCGAACTGTATTTGCCAACATCGCCTGTTGAATCAACAGAACTGATGCTCCACACGGTTCCTCCATCGGTCGAGCGGGCGATCTTCAGGTCGCCAAACGTAGCGTCGTAGTAGCTGATGAATATGTTGCCGCCAGTGGAAGTGGCCGAAATGGAACTGTACTGACCCACGTCGTTGGCCGACGAGTCCACCGTGACCGTTGTGAAGCTGGAGCCGCCGTTAACGGACTTGGCGAACTTCAGGTTGCCGTTGGTCACATCGTAGTAGCTGATATAAACCGTGCTGGCGTCCGGCGCCACGATGTCGGTGTGCTGGCCGACGTTTCCGCCGCTGTCGGGCGTGGAGTCGGTGAAGGTCTGGCCGTTGTTGGCGGACACAGCGAACTTCAGGTCGCCATCGGTCACGTTGTAGTACGCGATGAATACGGTGTTGCGGTCAGGCGTCGCGATGGACGTGTACTGGCCAACCAGAGGACTGGGGTCGGCGCCCTGGGCCACGAAGACCGGGTCGAGCCACGCCTGGGTGCTGGAGGCCGCGCCCCGATGGATCTCGCCTGACGAGTATGACCCGTTGTCATCTCCATCCAATTCCATAATTGTGTAGAGGCCATCGGAGTTGTGGTCCAGAAGCACGAAGTCCAGTGTGTTGTCCGTGCGGTCGTTGTCCACGTCCACGGGGAGTGTTCCGGTGTACCAGCGGGCGGTGATTCGGGCGTCGTCGGTGTCTGCGAAGACCGCGGTGTCGAAGTCGATCAGGAAGTTGTGAGTTCCCAGGGTGACGGTCTCGCCTGTGCTGATGCGCTCGTCCTTGCTGTTGTTGGATTCATCGTATGTGACTGTCTGGTCGGTTATTGTGCTCTCGCCGAACACCAGGTCGCCAATGGAGATGTCCATAGTGTCCACGATGGCGTTGGAGTTGGTGTCCGAGAGAACGAAATACACGTGATCGTCGGCCACGAGGTCGCCGTCGGCGTCCACGACCCAGCTTGCAATGCCCCAGAATTTGATCGGAGTCTCTTTCGAGGTCAGCAGTATCGAGGCGTCGGTGGACACGCCGGCCGGGTTGACTGCGTACGAAGCCTCGACCGCGTAGGTGGTCCCGATCTTCACCTTTGTGCCGGAAGTTGTCACCTGCTCGTCGTTGTCGCTACCGCCGATTCCTGTGCTGGTGACCAGTTGGTCGGTCGCAGTCGTCTCGGCGAAGGTCGAGTCGCCGAGAGACAGGTCCAGACGGTCGTACAGACCGTTGGAGTCCACGTCGGACGTTCCGTAATAGACCTTCTCGGCGCTGCCTGCTGAGAGCGCTCCGCTGGCGTCGGCGTCGAAGACGAAGTTGGACTCGAAGTGGGTCAAGGCGGTAATTCGAGCGTCGTCAGTGTCCTGCTCCGGTTGTTGTCGAAGGCGGTGGTGAACCGATAGTTGGCCGTTCCGTAGTCGATGTCCGTCGAACTGGTCAGCCGCTCGTCGTCAGTGCTGGAGTCGATGTCGTTGTCACTCAGCGTCCCGCCGCTTGTCTGGCCGTAGGTTGTGTTGCTCAGTGACACGTCCATCGTGTCGAACGTCCCATTGGAGTTCGTGTCGGTCAGCGCGAAGTTGATGGAGTCGTCCGCCGCAGCGTCGGCGTCGGCGTCGATGGTGAACGATCCGACATACCATGTCTTGGAGGTCACGCGGGCGTCATTCAGGTCCTCCTCGGGATTGTTATCGAACTCAGTGGTGAAGGTGTAGTCTACCGCGCCATACACGATGTCCGAACTTGAGGTTATCCGCTCGTCGTCACCGGAGTCCACATCGCTGTCGCTCAACGTTCCGCCGGTGGTCTCGCCGTAGGTCGTGTCGTCCTGAGAGATGTCCATCGTGTCGAACGCGCCGTTGGAGTCGGCATCGGTCAGCGCAAATTTTACGCTGTCGTTCACCGTGCCGTCAGCATCCAGAGCCAGGGTGAAGGAGCCTGTGTAGAAGGTCTTGGATGTGATTCGAGCGTCGTCTGCATCCTGCTCCGGGTTGATGTCGAAGTTGGTGGTGAAGGTGTGGTTCACCGAGCCGTAGAGCAGATCGGAGCTAGACGAGATGCGCTCGTCATCGCCCCCGGAGTCCACATCGCTGTCGGTCAACGTTCCGCCCGAAGTTTCGCCGTAGGTCGTGTCGCCCTGGGAGATGTCCATCGTGTCGTATCGACCGTTGGAGTCTTTGTCGGACAGGGCGAAGTTGACAGTGTCGTTCACTGTGCCGTCGTCATCCAGAGCCAGCGAGAAAGAGCCGGTGTAGAACGTCTTGGAGGTTAAAGTTACGTCCTCCAGATCGGACAGAGGGTCGACGTCGAAGGCCGTGACGAATGTGTGATCCACAGCGCCATAAACGATGGTAGAGGTTGCGGTTACTCGCTCGTCATCGCCTCCTGAATCCACATCGTTGTCGCTCAGTGTTCCGCCTGTGGTCTGGCCGTAGGTTGTGTCGCCCAGAGAGATGTCCAGCGTATCGAATGTCCCATCTGAGTCCGGGCCGGACAGGGCGAAGTTGACCGTGTCATTCACCGTGCCGTCATCATCCAGAGCCAGGACGGATGTGCCCGTGTACCATGTCTTGAAGGTCAGGCGAACATCGTTGGTGTCCGCGACCGGGTTGTTGTCGAATTCAGTCGTGAAGGTGTGGTCAGCCGCGCCGTACACCACGTCGGTCGATTCGAAAATCGTTTCGTCGTCGTTAGTGTCCACGTTTCCGTTGCTGGTGGTCGTCCCGTAGGTCGAGTCTCCCAGAGAGAGGTCCAGGACGTCGAATGCCCCATCAGAATCGATATCAATCAATGCGAAGTTGAGCGTGTCATTGGCTATGCCGTCACTGTCCATCGCCAGCGTGAAGGAGCCTGTATACCAGCTCTTGGAGGTCAGGGTCGTGTCAAACGGGTCGTTTTCTGGGTTGCTATCGAAGGCGGTAGTGGCGGTGTAGATTGCGCCACCGTACTCGATGTCGGTGGTTGAAGTTATGCGCTCATCGTCTGTGCTGTCGTCTATGTCTGAGTCTGTGAGAGTCCCCTGGCCGAAGGTCGTGTTGTTCAGTGACAGGTCCAGAGTCTCGAACGTTCCGTTGGAGTCGGTGTCCGACAGGGCGAAATTGAGCGTGTCGTTGGCGATGCCGTCGGCGTCTGCCGCAATATCGAAGAAGTAGGCCCCGTCGTACCAGGTCTTGGCGGTCAGAGACACGTCCGAGGCGTCCTCCTCAGGGTTGATATCAAAGGCCGTGGCGAACTCGAACCCAACGTCGCCGAAGAATATGTCCTCGCTGGAGGTTATCCGCTCGTCGTCTCCGCCCGAAGTCACGAAGCCGTCGCCGAGAGCGCCGAACGTGGTCTCCCCGAAGGTGGTGTCGTCTTGGGAGATGTCCAGGGTTTCAAACGTCCCATTGGAATCGCTGTCTGACAGGGCGAAGTTAACGACATCGCTCAACACGCCAACAGCGTTCAGGGCCAAGGTGAACGAGCCTGTATACCAGGAACCGGAGGTCACCCGCACGTCATCACTGTCGGACAGTGGGTCGCTGTCAAAGGCCGCTGTGAACGTTGCGTTGACCAGTCCGAAGGCGACATCTGTGCTGGTTATTATACGTTCGTCATCGCCGGGAATCAGTATTTCGTGACTCACGGACGTCCCGTAAGTCACGTCGTCCTGGGACAGGTCCAGCGTGTCGAATGTTCCGTTGGAATCTGAGTCTGAAAGCGCGAAGTTGACTGTGTCGTTCACCAGCCCGTCGTCATTCAGCGCCATGGACAGCGAGCCTGTGAACCAGGTCTTGGCCGTCAGGCTCAGGTCGTCGGAGCCGGTCAGTGGCGCACTGCTGAATTCGGTGGTGAACTCCAGATCGGCGGAGCCGAAAGTGATAACAGAACTGGTGGCGGTTGTCCGCTCATCGTCTCCAGCGGCGTCGACGTTCGCGTCGCTGGTGTTGCCTTCATTGAATGTCGTATCCCCGAGCGAGAGGTCGAGCGTGTCGTATGTGCCTGACACAGAGGTGTCTGTTAGCGCGAAATTCAGTGTGTCGTCAGTAACGCCATCGCCATCGGTGTCAATCGTGTTGCTGCCAATGTACCAGACTGACGACTGACTTATCGGCGCGCCACTGGGTTGTGTCGTGGTGGCTGTCCCTTGAGTCGTCGTGGCCAAGATGGTTACAGAGCCAGAGGGCTGTGAGTGCGTAATTGAACTGTCTGCTGAGTTGGCCGCGATAGCCACTGAGCCAGAAGGCTGTGTAGTGGTGGCGGCAGTTTGAGTGGTGGTAGCGACGATGGGCGCTGACCCGCTTGGCTGGATGCCGGTGATCAGCCCGTCTCCGAAGTTGGGAATTATGGCTGCCGATCCTGTGGGCTGAGTTGTGGTCTTGGAGCTATTGGCAGACTTGGCGTTTATCGTGACTGAACCTGTGGGTTGGGTTGTCGTTTTGGTCCCATTGGAGGTCTTGGAGCTTATGGCTATCGAACCCGTGGGTTGGGTTGTCGTCTTGGAGCCATTGGATGTCTGGGCCGTGACCGACGCCGAGCCTGTGGGTTGGGTGGTGGTCTTTGTCCCTGCATTTGCAGTCTTGGCGCTGACGGATGCGCTCCCGGTTGGTTGAGTGTTGGTCTTGACGCTGTTGTCTGTCTGGGGAATGCTGACCGGAAGTCCCGGCGACGAGTTGGTGGGCGTTCCGTTGGATACCTGTGCGTTGATGCCCGCGACTCCGGGGAAGGTCGTCGTGGACGGCGCAGTGTCGGAACTCTGGTAGTCCGTTGAAGTCTGTGGGGAGGGACTTGGCGAGGAGTTGCTGACCGTGGGTGAATCTGAACGGGTCAGCGTGTTCCAGAATACCTCGACGTCATGCTGAACGGCGCCGTCTACTTCCACGCTGGCGATCATGTTGGCGTTGAACTCGGACCGGTTGGTCAGGGGGACGTCGATGACCAGATCGTCGCCTGTGTGCATCTCGGCGGCCACGGTGAAGGAGCTGCCCTCGTCGTTGAAGGTGACCAGCTTGTCGGTGATGCCGCTGAGGATGTCGTCGGTGTTGAAGTTCTCCCTGTCGATGACCACGGATTGCTCAACGACCAGCCCTGCGCCTCCAGAAATGAAGCCTGAAAGGATCGGCCCCACCGCGCCGCCCGCGCCAGCCGCCAGGGCTATCAGTCCGAGAGCCAAGACCCACAGTGGCACAAACCACTTGCTGAAAATCCGATTCCGGATTGCCGACCATCCACGTGATTTCATTTCTGACCTTTTCAGGGCATCTGGTAACTGCCCAATGCTTGAGGTCAACCCAGACGATGCATTTGCGCCCGTGGCTCTGACGAAATCATCGCCTGTTGATTGACCATGCTCCTCCGCTTGGTGTTAGTAGTATCAATAACCAGTAACACTTGCTAGCCAGCGGGTTATAGCGGCCAGATATAGAAGTGAGTTCAGTAACGTGGGTGGAGCTTGCAAACAATAGCAAGCGGCAGGGACTGAGAGAGTGCAGGACGGGCGATTCGCACGGCGCTTGCGCAGCCGTCCTGGCGCCCGTCCCTGGCAAGCGGGGCTCCTCCCCTGAAGCGCTCCACCTGCTTGGACGAATATTAGGGGATTGGATATACAAAAGCCAGTTTTTTATTCAAGTAAGGCTGGTCGGTGCACAAGTTACGTTAGTAAGCATGTGGGACGGTATGCAGTTGCCTGAGTTCTTGTTCACGCGGTGTTCCATAGCTGATTTGCTCAACGACTTCGAATAATAGATTCCAGCGTGATTTCAGCGGAGGGGAACGCAAAATTGACAAAAATGACGCTGCATCCATAAACTGCCTCTCAAGCTGGGATGATTGATGTTCGTTAGAATCAGCAATACACACTCGGGTTCCTTGCGCGCAGTTTTTCTGTTCACGTTAGGAATCGTGCTGGTGTCGTGCGACGACTCCATCTTGAAGAGCGCCAGAGCGCCAGAGGTCTCTCCAACGGCGGTGGCTTCGGAAGCCATAACATCCACGCCCCAGCCCACGGGCACGCCGACTCCGTCGAACCCTCCATCGCCAAAGCCTACTGAGACCATGTCGCCCACCCCCGTCCCAATTCTGACGGCTACCAGCGCCCCAACCATCACGCTGACAGTCACGCCCACGCCCACCCTGATTCCGACTCCGACCGTGACGCGTAACGAGGCGCCCAAAGCTGTTCAGACTCCGACGCCCACGCCTACAAACATGCCGACACCAACCATCATCCCGACCGCGACGGCTGTCGACACTCCGACACCCACGCCGACCATGACACCGGCGCCCGAACCAACTGAAACGTCAACGCCAACCCTGACTCCCGTTCCGACTGCGACATTCACGCCCACGCCTGTATTGGCGAATCTCGCCCCGTTCAGACCAGACTCATGGGATGCGCCTTTAGTCGTATCCAACGTCCGATCCAATTTCGTCGATTTCCCTCCTGCCCATGCAGCTATTTTGGAACCTGGAGCGAAGGTATTCGTGCATTGGGCGGTCAAGAACGAATCTACGGTTGCAATCGACGGACCGTTTCAGGTGGGCGTTATGATCGATGGACAGGTCGAAGAGACATACGCCATCGAAAGCTTGGAGCCCTCTAAAGTTGTGAAATTCATAAACTCTGAATTGGACATCGTGCTGGCCTCTGGACCTCATGAGTTCGCGCTGATTGTTGACCTCATCCCTGATATCACTGAGTCCAATGAGGTTGACAACGAATTCGCCGTTACGTCAACGATCAGGTTTGTCACGCCTACGCCGGTTCCAAGCTCAACGCCTGAACCGACCAATCTGTTACTGGGACAGGCCAATGACGCCTTGATCGGAGTGCCGTACTCCGGCGCGCATGATGGTTTGCACTACAGTGTCAGCATTTCACCCTCTAACCCGAGAGTCGGAGATGTGGTGACTCTGTCCGCGACGGTGACCGGTTCGGGCGGCATTCCTCAATACACTCTGAACATGGGCACGGGTCAGAACACTGTGCTCAGGCTCGATTCACAGAATCCTATTTCCGTTAGCGGGCCGCTTGGAACTGATATTAGTTGGACACTTACCGCTGTCGGATTCAGGGTTTTCCAATTCACGATTCATGTGAACTATGAGAGGTCATTCTCCTGCCCGGGAAGCGGTGGATCTGGGACGAGCACATGCTTCGGATTCACAAATTCGACCTCCGAGGAGTTGACGATTCTTGTCAATCCGTGAGGGAGTTTTCAAATCCCAGCCCAGTTTCGTGCTGGGCCTCTGGCCAGAAATGTCTCGAAGTTCCCATGCCAAGAATTGCTTCCGTGTCAATTCGTTTCGGGCGTTTGTGGCCAGGTTAAGCTATCCGTGTGTGTGAGGCGATCAGTTACTCTCTCAACGTTCGGCGCCGATGCTGACAACTTGTTGGTCGTCTTGTCATGAGCAGATCGCTTTGAAACGTCCGATGATAATGGGTAGGTAGTCAGAATCTGACTCGATCCGATTGCCAGGGCAAAACAATGGGACGGTCACTCCCAGCCGAACTCGGAGAACGTGACCTCGTTTCGGAAATGCCTGATTGCGGCCCTGACGTAGGGGATTGTATTCGCCGGGAGTCGGCCAATGGGAAACCAGCTAAGGTCGTCGCACTTTTCGGGTTCGGCGTTCGTTGGCTCCCCTTGCCAGTTGGTCGTGACGAGGAAGAAATCGATTCGCTCCGCGTCGGCGGCATTTCGGTGCATCACGTGGGCTAGCTGGAAGTCATCCAAAGCGACCTCCACGGACGTTTCTTCCCTGGCCTCTCGTTTGGCCGCGTTTCGTATCGTCTCATTGCCGTCAACATGCCCTGCCGGAACGCTGTAATTCCCATCCTCGTATCCGGTGTTGCGCCTTCTGAGCATCAGGATTTTTTCATCGTCAACGAAGAACACGTGGACGGCGGTAACGAGCTTGAATCTGTCGCGCGTCATGGTCAGGGTTTGCGAGCCACAGCCTCGGTCCTGCCGGTGCCGATGAAGGCGTCGGGAAGCTTTGACCACGCCCTCATGCCTGCGATTATGCTCTGAATTTCAGCAGCGTCAGTCCAGCCAAGCTCGATGGCCTGATCGAAAATCGGCACGTTCTCTACCCAACCGATGAATCCCTCCATAGCCGCCTGGACAGCCTCAGGTTCGGATGCGTTCCCGTATTGAGCCTTGAACTCGAACACGTCTAACCCGGCTTCACGCATCCATCGTCGCGCGTGGCGCCCACGGTTAAGGGAGCCGCCATAGAGGTTAAACCCGCGCTCGAAAATCTCGAAGAACCGACTGACCGACTCGTTCTCTGGGGAGATCAGAGGGTCGCCCCAGTCGGTGTTGACCACGCCCACGAGGCCGCCTTTTTTGACAACACGATGAAGCTCCTTCACTGCGCTTTCCGGGTCGTTGAGATGCTCAAGCACCGCGCTGGTGAGGACGACATCGAAGGAGTTATCGGCAAAGGGCAGGTTCAAGATGTCAGCCTGCTGAAACTCGACGTTTTCGACCCCTCGCTCTGCCGCGAACGCTTTCGCTTGCTCGATCATGCCGGGTTCAATGTCGATTCCGGTCGCCTGCGCAGGCGCCACGACTTGAGCGAGACCCAGTGTGATAGTGCCTGGGCCGCACCCACAATCCAG
Source organism: SAR202 cluster bacterium (assembly GCA_030743915.1). Classification (GTDB taxonomy): domain Bacteria; phylum Chloroflexota; class Dehalococcoidia; order Lucifugimonadales; family UBA1123; genus UBA1123. Next base: position 15,090 of record JASLRP010000454.1, read on the forward strand.
CAGAGTCATGCCGGATTTGAGGTGAGGCAGGAGGTACCCTGTGGTGCCTTCTGAATTGTGGAGGCTGTAGTAGTTATGAATCACGGGCGCGTCGTAGCCGTATGCCGGACGTCCGTCATACTCAGGTTTGTCGGTGGTCATGCAAATCTCCTGATTGATTTCGATACCTAAAATGCCATGCTGAGCGATAGCGAAGTATCTGGTCGAGTATAAAGCAACCGATGTCTAACTGACACCAGATTCATCGGTTGCGACCTAAAGAATGGCGAGGGTTGACAGCTATCTCACGGAGCGACTTTGTAGGCCACGCACTCCACAATCTCGACGGCCAGCGCCTTCTGGGCCAGTTGAGTTGTGCCGATGACCGCTCGGCAGGGCGGGTCGGCGATGAACTCGCTGTACACTTCGTTGAACTTCGGCCATTTGTCCATATCGGTCAAAAATACCATCAAAATCACGACCCGGTGGAACCCCGTGCCCGCTGTTTTCAGCGAGGTCTCGATGTGCCGGAATGCAGCGCGGTACTGCTCCTCGTCGGTGTCGCCGACCATCACGCCGTCGAACCCAGATGACGTGGTGCCGCGAGGCAGGACTTTGACCGCCCGGACCTTGAGCATCCGCACCATGTCCTCCTCGAAATAGTCGCTGTACAGGCCGATGCGGTAGGAGTGTTGGTCGGTGGACTGATGGCGACCGTCGGCGATAATCAGGTCAAGAAGCTGGTCTCGATCATTGAACGACAGGGCGTTGGCGTCATCAATGCTCATGGCGTCCAGGTCGGCGAGGGTGTAGGTCATATCGCGGGTCCTCCAGGGGGTATTTGGATATTACTCGAACTTGAAGACGCTCAGGGCGGTCCTGCTCATCACCCACTCCCTGTCCACTTGAGTGCTGAGAGCGGGATGGTCCAGGATTCCTAACATCGCGTTGCGGTAGCCCTCTCTCTGGCTGACCGGAGGGTAGTCGCTGCCCCACATGAGACCCTGAGGCCCGAATGCTTCGAGGGCAAGCTCCACCAGCGGGGGTATTGCGTCGTAGAAGTCGAATCCGTATCGGGCGTTCAGGACTTCGGGGCGTCGGGAAAGCTCGCCCATGCCGTGGAGTTTCATGTAGGTGTTGGGGTATTTGGCAAGCTCCAGCGCTTTCTTGTAGGCGGTGTATGGGGCCTGAGGGCCGGGGCCATTGACGGGAAAGGCGGCGCCCTCGCCTCCACCCGCGAAGTGTTCAATTACGATGGGCAGATTCGGGAACTGAGCAACCAGATCGCTGAGCTCGTCTGATGAGGTGTCGGCGACGCCGCCCATGCTGCTGACGACGAGACCAAGCTCGTCGGCCTTGCGCCATATGGCCAGCGGGTCGTCTCCTGGAGAGCGTTGGCCTGGATTCAGACGGATGCCCGTCGCGCCCTGAGCCGCCAGGCTCTCCAGCTTGTCCAGCGCGTCAGGTTTCGTAACGTCCACGATGGCGACCACCGCGAACCTGCCTGGAAACCGCTTCATGCACTCGAAAAGGTAGGTATGGTCGTACCCTCCAGTCTGAGGCCGACCGTGCTGGATGAGGACGGCCTTCTCGACGCCGTTCAGGTTCATCTGATGAATCAGAAGTTCCACCGGCTCGAACCAGTTGATGCCTGCGTGGGTGTGGGTGTCGACGATCCTCATATTGTTTTCTCCGTAACGTAATGGCGCATCAGGTGTCGGCGCTTAATATATCACCGAACGCTGGATATGTTGAATCAGGCGCTGGGCAGGCTCCACATTTGGAGACGGCCTATCTCATAGAAGCCCATGCGCTGGTACATGGACTCGGCCATCGGCGAGGGTTGGAGCAGGGCAGGAAGACCGAGACCGCTCTGGACTGCGGCCCTGGTCAGGGCCTGGGCATACCCTCGACGTCGGTACTCCGGGAGGGTCGCGACGCCGTACACGCCCACGATTCCGTTGCTGACGTATGCCATCGAGACGCTGGCGGGTTCGCCATCCACGCGGCCTATGTAGCAGCGTAGGTTCTGGTCTTCGATGCTGGACTCTGCGTGAATCTGAAATGGGGCGGATGTGGCAGTCTCCGGGATATCGAACCCTTTGAGGCTCGCCGCCTCGAACTCTCTGAGGGCCGAGAGTGTCGATACCTGCTCGATTCTGAGTTCATCCGGTGTCACAAATGGCGGTTCCACCGGCGGGCTGATATACCACGGCTCGACATCTGTCGCCTCGAAACCCAACCTCGAAAGGTCCAGAGACGCCCAGCAGTCGGCCACTACAAACCCGGCAGGTTTCCGAGCTTCGACCAACCGCTCGATCTCGACGTACAGAGCATAGGGGTCGCCTGGTATCAGGGTTATGGCGCCCAGGTAGATGACGCCGCCTGGCTCCCAGCAACGCCATAGAGTCTCCGAGCGTGTGCATCGCAGCCCGTGAGCCATAAGCTGAGATTCGTGCCAGTCGGCCCAGTTGGCTGCGCCCGCTCGAATCAGATCGTCGGTCCCGTCGTTCGTTCCGTTATTCATCAAGCCAGCGTCACCTCTGACCTCAGATATCGAATATGCTCAGGAGTCGTGGCGCAGCATCCGCCGATGATGCGCGCTCCCAGGTCAACCCAGTCCTGCGCGTGTTTGGCGTACTCATCTGGCGTCATGGATGGCTCGAACCTCCACCCGTGCCCCGCAGGCAGCGCTCCCTGCCCATAGGCCCCAACAGGCGCCTGATTTTGACGGCCCAACTCATTCATGGACAACGTGATGGCATCCGGCATGGTGCAGTTTATCAACACCGCCGCCGCCCCAGCAGACACCAGAGTCTCGACCGCTTCGCCCCATGATGCGCCGCTGGCCACCGTTCCATCGGGGCCGGCCAGAAGCGACGCCCACACGGGCAGTCCCGCCTCTGAAGCCGCCACGACGCCGGCCCGCGCCGAGCGCTCCTGGGCCGCAGTCTCCGCAAGCACAAAGTCCACTCCGGCCTCGACCATCACCTGGACCTGCTCTCGATAGTCTGACAGGCATGTTTCAAAGGGCGGCACGTCGTTCGGGTCGTAGTCGGACGCCAGAGGGCCGAGAGACCCGGCGACCAGAACGCCTTCTACCCCCGACGAGTTCCGAGCATCAATGGCCAACTCCACGGCCATTCGAGTCAGGTACTGCGCCGAATCGCCATCCAGACGATCGAGGATCAACGCGTGGCGGTTACAATCGTAGGTGTTGGCGGTGATTACGTCGGCGCCTGCGTTGATGTAATCAGCGTGAATTTCTCGAATCAGCCCAGGCGACTCCAGCATGTGAATGACCGCGAGATCGCTGCGCCCTGTGTCTCCACCTCGACGCCTGATCTCGGTGCCGATAGCGCCGTCGAGGATGATCAGTTCACCCCTGGCAGATCGTTCCATGACGTCATGAAAGGCCACCTGATTACGCTCCTGAAACTATGAGTGTCGAAGATTGTAGCATTCGCCGATTTCCCGACTCACCCAACGCCGATCACGTTGCCGTCAGCATCGGTGATCAGTTGGCCCTTGCTGGAGTCCAGTAGCACGATGCGATTGCCCCACGGGTCCTCGACGACGACGGCTCGGCCAATCTGGATGTCGAAGGGCGGGACGATGATCTTGCCTCCGGCGCTCTGGATTCTGAGGGCGGCGGCGTCTGCGGATTCCACCTTGAGGTCAACCTCTTGGAACTCCCGCTCGTTCTGAATCACGATTTCGGCCTCAGTGCCGGGCATGCGGAACCCGACGCCCGACTCGGTGCGCCAGATGACCTCGTGCCCCAGCATATCTCTATAGTACCGAATGCCCGCCTCGATATCCGGCACGTAGAACTGCATGGCGTCCACCTTCTGAAATAACGGGTCGGGTTTGATTTCCTCCATGAGACTCCTTTTCTGTCGAGCGCCTGATAAGTCTGGCAGCGCTCTGCTGCCTCGGCGCTTTCGGGTACGCTCATTGAACAGCCGCCATCTGCCAGCGTCCCCCAGGGAATCGTCAGACGACCGCCGGAAAAACCCCTTGTGACAGCGGCAACAGCTTTCGCGTTGCCAGATTATGATATAGGGTATAGTCTCGCTGTAATACGGGGGTATGGGAGCGTGCTATTGGCTGACCTGACTCTCTAATTGGAAGAAGCGAACGTCGCCCGCTGGAGGTTGAAGGCTGTCAGTCGATGTTGAACAGACGCGAATCTCGCCATGCCGAGGGGCATCGAACCACCTGCCGCACACAACGCAGCGGTTGCCCTGCTGACGACTAGATTCTTCGTTGCGAACTCAGAATGGCGAGTACGTGACCCCCTGACCCTGACGCCTGAAGACCCGATACCTGATCCCTTGCAAGGAGCAAACCTTTGACAACCACACCCTACAAATCCGGAGTAATCGAAGTCGCCGAAAACGCTTATGCCTTTATCCAGGATAACTGCGCTACCAACGCGGGATTCATCGTGGGTGACGAGGGTGTTATCGTGATCGAGACAACGTGAAAGTAACCCGACCAACGCCCACACATTCCAGGTCGAACGGAGCATTATGGGGACTACCCAAGTCGGCCAGACGTTAGGAATCAGTGGGAAAACCGCGCTGCTACATGTTAAGCAAGGGAGGTTGGACGGGGTCCGGGCTGGCAACGATTGGTACGTCTCGCTGTAACTCCAGCATCCTGCACTGCAGGTCATAACCTCGTCTTAGGGTCAGGTAATGCCATGCTGACGGAGGGTTGGGTTATTTGCTCGTAACTCATGCTACAAAACCATGGTGTTGAAATGCAGGACTCGGTACACTTGAATTGGCACTTGTTTAATAAGGAGATCGATCACGGATACATTGCGCAACCAGCTACATCAGATGATTCTGAAAGCCAATGGATGGAATGAATGGCGGGATGATCCATGGGGTTCTCATCCCCCCTTCATGGAGTGGTGGAGAAAGGCAGGAGATACAGCGTTGACGCTT
>JASLRP010000455.1 GCA_030743915.1 SAR202 cluster bacterium
GTGACAATCCTGGACGACGACGACGATTCGGACCGCGACGGGCTTACGGCTATCATTGTTGACGACTGCGATTGCGTGGAAGGCCTGGGATTCTGGAAGAAGGAGTTCAAGGGAAGGTCCGAGAAGGACGCCAAGAAGGTCGAGAAGGGCCAACTGATCGACGAGCCAACGCTTGCAGCATACCTGGACATTATCCGGTTCGCCAGCAGTCACTTCGACGAGAATGTGCCTCTGACGACGTTCGTAGACGCCTCCAGGGTTCTGAATCCCGAGAAGCATCGCGACACAGGGCCTGGTTCCAATAATAAGGGCGGCTCCAAGGAAGGGACCAACCCTTCCGCCACTGGCTCTCGAAAGAAGAAGAGCGGCGACACCAACCATGATGAGTCGGACTCCAACACCGGCACGGGCAAGAACATCGCCAAAAAGCGAGAGGACGCCCTCAAGCATACGCTGTCCGCATGGCTCAACTTCGCCAAGGGCGCGGTTGACTGGGACGAAGACATCGTGGTGGAAGGCGGGACGGGAACAGGAACCAGGGCAAAGCCTGTCGTGGCCATGCCTTTCAACGAGGTGATCGCAGAGGTCGAGGCCATCCTGAACAACCCGGACGCCGCCCACGACGACCTGGTTCACGCCAAGAACCTGGCAGAATCGATCAACAAGCATGACGACGGCAACAAAGACTGCGGCACTGACTCTGGTTCCGGCAGTGGCACGGCGTCCCGAGAAAGCAAGAGCGAGGACGACATCAAGGGTTCGGACTCCGGCTCCCAAAAAAGGGGGAAAAAGAAAGACAAATAGCTCGGTTGACAATCTAAGAGGCAACTAGCAGCAAGGCCGGTCGCAAATTGCGACCGGCCTTGTTCGTTTCGATCCGAGTGTCGGACCAAATGCTAACCATTACAATTTCGAGGTTGCCGCCACGGCTTTCACCGCTCTCGTGAGATCACGGTCGGTCTCAAGATGATAATCTCGGCCAGGGGGTGGATTCTCGCTCGGCGCCCGCTGGCCTGGATATTGCTGGACTATTGAGCATGATTTAAGTTTCTCCCGCATATATAGGTGTTCATCCTACTATTATGTGCACACATTGTTCCGTTATTACCATATTTCAAATGCACACATAAATTACGTATCTCGCCTCTGCGGGCCAGCGCTCAAAGCTATGCCATTCGAATCGATGTTGCTTCGCGATGGCGAGATGCCAGTTTAGAACATATGTCTAGGGCATTATTAATGGAAGTTCTTCTACCGAACGAGGATTGTATACGACCATACGGGGGAGCCTGAACTGGGCTGACTTTCGATGTGGTATTGAGTCAGCCTGCCGTACCTCTTTGCGCCCGATAGGTTCCCTTGTGTGGCCCAAACATTGATGGGGAGCCTAGCCGGAAAATTCCTTTTTCTGACGATTCCACTTTTGTTCGAGGCCCAATGCGATCTAACACATTGCGTTGCGTCTTGTACCCGTGCGCCACTTCCCCACAAGCATACCCAGTATTCTTGCGTAATACGCCTCGATTTTGACAGTTGGTGTCCAACTATTGATACCGCGAGTTGGACAACTTGGCAATACTTTTTTGGAAATCAGCGGGTTTCCACGGTCCCAACCTTGGGATATTTGCGGTGTCTCGCATAATCAAGGTGGTGGCAAAACAATGAGTTGATTGAACAGATATCAGGCGTGAAAAGGGAAAGCTCTGAGGTTACCGCCAACTACGATTCAGTCGGTTTATCAGGAAGATACCTGAATGCCACCATCGATATTGATTTCAGTGAGGGGAAAACCGGCGCGACTTCATAATACACCGGTTGCTGGAGTCTCAAAATCTCGTGAAACTTCAGCATTTTACTTGGCATGGAGGAACGCAATTATCAAGAAGGGGGAAAAGAAATAGATGACAAAGGTGCACAGGCGAACAAGGCTAAAGCGAATCGTTGCCCTTAGTGGGTTGATGATCCTCGCTTCCGTATATATGATCAGCGTTGCGCTGGCGGCGTCGGGCGACACAAATGTCGTCAGCGTTAACGGCGGTGGAAACGCGTACAGTAGCCTCACCGAACGATCGTCGGTCAGCGGCGATGGGCGCTATGTGTCATTTCGGACACAGCAAAAACTAACACCAGGCCACACCAACAGGGAATGGCAGATATATGTCCGCGACCGAGTAGATAACACTACCACCCTTGTCAGTGTAAACAACAGCTCAAGGGTTGATGGCACGCTTCAACACAATGTTCAATCCGACCAGGGCGCCAGCTTTTCTGCGATGAGCGACGACGGGCGATATGTAGCCTTCGTTACACATTCGAATAATTTCAATATGGGGTAAACAGCGGTGACATTGACGGTAGGACCCGCAGATACTTGTCCGACGTTTTTGTCCGAGATCTGGTTACCAACACGACCGAGTGGGTGAGTCAGGACATCACCTACGAGACCTCAGATTTCAGGACGTATGGATCTCCTGATATCTCAGCGGACGGGCGCTACGTCGTATTTGGCATGTACAGCCTGTCTGGAAGAACGCCTGTGCGCAACGAAAGTGGCAGCATAATCAGATACGAAAAACGAAGGGTTCGTGGTTATATGTCCGGGATCGGCAGTTAGAAACGACCACGTTGATCGATACCGACGTCAACGGATCGGCTAACAATTTGCCATTCTTTAACCAGACCATAAGCGGTGATGGCCGATATGTGGCTTTCGACTCGCAGATTGATGGGCTGGTTGCTGACGACTCTCCGTCCACCTCAGACGTCTTCGTTTATGACCTGGTGAATGAGGAGATGTCCAGCCCCACCGCGAGCAATGTCGCGCGAGGAAACAGCCACTTTCCATCCCTGAGCGACGATGGCCAATACGTAGCCTTTTATTCTCACGTAAGTGATCTCGTTGATGACGATACCAACAACAAGGGCGACATCTTCGTCTACGATAGGGTTTCAGACACCATCGCCGGCGTTCGTATCGATGGAAACAACCAGAGCCGCCTGCAGGGAAGCCAGGCAATAAGCAGCGACGGTCGATACGTGACATACGTCTCATACGCGACAAAAATCGTGTCGCCGGTAATTGTGACGGATGGCGCCACGTTGTTCACAGTGATTATAGCCGAAGTTCCGCCTGAACCCAGGCCATCGCTGGCGGACAGGGTGACGGTGCGGTTGTCACTGGAGGTCACCGTGGGGGTGTCATCCAGGTACCTATGCGTCTCGGAGAAGAACTGCGGCCCGTTAAATGGACCGAAGTTCTCAGAGACGCCATCGTCCCAGTCAAT
>JASLRP010000456.1 GCA_030743915.1 SAR202 cluster bacterium
AGGAGACGCAGTCTCCGGGTTAAGTATGCGGTCAAATGTGAACTTGATGTCCGCAGACGTCAAGGGTTTGCCGTGATGGAACGTGATCCCGTCTCGCACCTTGAAAGTGTATTGGGTCAGGTCGGCAGAGTTACTCCAGGACTCCAACGCCCAGGGTGTTACTTCGCCGTCGTACCAGAGCACCATTGAGTTGTCATAGGTCAACTCGCTGTACACGCTGCTGGCCTGAGACAGGCCCATCAGAGCCGGGTCCAGGGTGCCAAAGTCGATCATCCCGAACTTGATGGATCCGCCGAAGGTCTGGCCTTCCTCGGTCATAGCGGCGCCCGCGGGCGCTGGCGTTGCGAAGACGATGACCTCGACGATCTTGTCGACTTCGACGATCTTGTCGACCTCTTTGACGACTTCTACGATCTTGTCAACTTCGACAATCTTGTCGACTTCGACGATCTTGTCAACCTCGACGATCTTGTCGACTTCGACGATCTTGTCAACCTCTTTTACAACTTCGACGACCTTATCGACTTCAACCTCTACGGGGACCTCCTTCACGACCTCCACCAGTTTTTCTACCTCGACCTCTTTGATGACCTCTTGAATTTCACCACTGCAGGCCGCGATTGCGAATACGAGCGCAAGGCTCGCAACAAGGAGCATAAGCCCCCTGGTTTTTGGTTTCGATACCGGCAAAATTTGCCTCCATTCTCAGCTTACTTTCGGGGTTTTCGGATGCGCGGTTCGGGTTTTAAGACGGGTAAATAGTTCGTAAACCTTATCGAAAATCAACCCATCGGTCAAATAGTGCATCGGGCGCTTAGGCATAGTCAGCCTTTCGATCGGCCTTATTTTGGCCCAATCCGAACGCTCGTGAACCGGTCCAAAATCACCCGATGGACGCCAGTCGACTACGAAACCAACACCCTTCTTTTCTGGCTCCCCCCGTAGGCATTGTTCATTTTCGTCGCTCAAAATATCATGGTTAGATGGGGATACACCAGTCCCGTCACCTCTCGACAAGTTTCCGAGTCTTGAAAGGCTGGCACACCGATGAATACTCCACAACGTCGCAGTCTCGCCATGACCTGGATGGGCGCGTTGGCATTGGCTCTGATAGTTGCCGTTCTCGCGGCTACTGGAGTCGCCACGACTTGGGCCAACGGCTTCCTCTTGAGCTTCGTCGAAATCCAGCAGAAAGAGTTCGGAGTCATAGACGCTCTGGACGGCGCCCGAATTCCTCTGGTCTCGCCCGACGGCAAGCACGTGTATGTGACTAGCAACTTCGACAACTCACTGTCAGCATTCACTCGCGACGCCGCATCAGGCAAGCTGACTTATGTCGAAACGCACACTGACGGCGCAAGCGGCGTTGACGGCCTGGAAGCCGTCGAGGGCGCGGCCATCGCTCCGGACGGAAACCACGTCTATGCCGCCGGGACCAATGACGACGCAGTGGCTGTGTTCGCCCGCAATGCCACCACGGGCGCATTGGCCTTCGTGGAGTCGAAGAAGAACGGCGTTGGCGGTATCACGGGGTTGGACGGCGTTTACTCGATGGTCGTTAGCCCGGATAACATCCATCTGTACGTGTCTGGATTCCTGGACGATTCGCTGGCAGTGTTCAAGCGCAGCGCGACCTCCGGCTCTCTGACCTTCATCGAGTCACTGAAAGATGGCGTTGGAGGCGTGGATGGACTGGACGGAGCGCGGGCGGTGGTCGTCAGTCCCGATGGCAAGAATGTCTATGTCAGCAGTTCCAACGACCATGCCGTGGCCGCCTTCAAGCGAGACTCATCCACAGGCATGCTCACCTACGTCGAATCCGAAAAGGACGGCGTTGCCAGCGTGGATGGAATGCTGGGCGCGTGGTGGGTCGACATTGCGCCTGACGGAAATCACCTCTATGCTACGGGTCGAGACGACGATTCTGTGGCTGTATTCAGCCGCGAGTCGGCATCGGGCACGCTGGCTTTCGTCGAGTTCATTCAACGCGGCACCGGCGGCGCTGACCTTTTGGACGAGACTCACGGCGTGGCAGTCAGCCCGGACGGCAAACACGTGCTCGTCGCAGCCGCCCGGTTCGACGACGCGCTGACGGTGTTCAGCAGAAACGCTGCCACCGGAAAGCTGACTTTTGTGTCCGCTCTGAGAGACAATGTTTCAGGCGTCAATGGCCTGGCAGACCCATTCGGAATTGCCATTAGCCCTGACGGAACTCACGTGTACGTGGGCGGCAGCGCGGATGACGCGGTGTCGGTGTTCACCACGGACCCAGACGCGCCATCGGCCTTGCCATCGGCTTCGTCCTGGGGACTCATCTCACTGGCCGTCGCTTTGGTCGGGTTGTCCGCATGGCGTCTATATCGTGTGCGTCCCAGGAGTATCGAAAACCCGATGTAACCTCAGTTGGGGATAATCGGGAATGCCTCGTCAGCGGTGACTGGCTCTCGGATGATCTGCTGGTCAAGAGCGAACTGGATCATGGTGTCCACCGTCTTGCGGGAACTCTCCAAACCGAATGGCAACGGATCGCTGCCAACAATTCGGGCCATGTTCTGGATGTTGGCATCCTCGCCGCTCAGAGTGGCGCCGGAGTTCAACTGCTCTATGAAGGGCGCCTTGGCCTGCTCGAAAAGGGAGTACAGCTCCTCGGCAAGCCAGGGGTTGGCTTCCAGTTGTTCGTTCTTGACCACCAGCGTATGGCTGATGGGGTATATTCCACTCTCGTTGAACCAATTGGCGTCGGACCCGGCAGGGTCAGTGAACAAAGGCCGCACCTCTGGAGAGTCGATGGGGCCGGCGCCGATGGCGGCGTCGATCTCGCCAGACACAAGCTGTCCGGCAAGGTCGCTGTTATCCACGTACTCCACGTGCGATGGAGCCTCGTACTCGGCCACATGCTCGTCGCCTGTAATCACCCAATTCACCGACTCAAGGTCCAGGCCGTATGCGGTCTGGAGGATTCCTCGCGTCCACACGCCGGGGGTGAAAGTGTAACTGCGAACCCCCACTCTGCGTCCGGCGAGGTCTTCTGGAGACTCGATGCCAGACTTGGCGTTCACCGCGATGCCGCCGTGGTAAAAGGCGCGGGTCAGCATGATAGGTAGCCCGGTGAATGCCTTGCCATGTTCTCGCGCGCATAGGTAGGTGGACAGGGCCAACTCGGCAACGTCGAACTCCAACTCTCTGACCATCCTGCGAAAGATCATGGGAACAGGGGAAATCTCAATGTGTTCCAAATCGAACCGAGGAGAGGTCAGCGTGCCATCCTTCAGGGGTCTCGTATGTCCATAATTTCCAATCGCGGTGCTCAATAACAGGTCTGACACGGTTTTGCTTCTCCTAAGATTCCAATTGCTGGGCGTTCGAATAGTTGCCTGACAAGCCACGTGACGCAGATGCGGTCATGTATCTGCGCCACGCGCAAATATTCGACGCAAAGTGTCCGCTCTAATCTGCGGCCAGTGCGTCCCACGGGCCGGGGAAATCGCCTACTGGCCTGCTTTCACTGGTGAAAATATTCTCCTCTGTGTGCCACTCATTCCGAGGTCGCTCGTAATAGACCTCGACGCCGTTGCCGTCAGGGTCCTGGAAGTACAGGCCCATAGAAACACCGTGATCGGCAGGGCTGATCTTGATATCCCGGTCCTGGAGCTTGTGGTAAAACTCCTTCAGGTCATCAAGGGTTTCAACCCTCCACGCGAAGTGCCCCAGCCCCACCTGTCCGGGCTGAAGTCCTGGCGCTCCCTCAGCCACCTGAGTCAGAGCAATCTCATGGGATAGCTCTACGTCCGCCGATAGAAACGCGGCTCGGTCCGGCACAAAATCATAGGTGTGCAGTCCCAGAAGGTCCTTATACCATGCGTGGGCCTCTTCGACATTTCGCACGTTTATGTTCACGTGTCCAAGGTATTTTGGTCCGCTCATGTTGCCTCTCCTATTTGTCCAAACACCTCGGTGGGCATCTGCGACACGACTACCCGTCTAATAATCGCACCCTGCTGACATCATGTCAGAGGTCTGCATGATGGTAGCGCCACGCTCAAAACCAGTCAATTTCCCGAAATCGCCGAGATTCTACGGGTAGCGTTGGGCGTAAGTATGGAGCAAGGGCAGACATTGGTTGGACGGTCACGGAGTCTTTTAAGCGTCTCCCAAAGCCGTTGGGCAGGCTTTGCCAAAGGGGGATGAACGATGGCATATTCACTTCATTGTTTTGACAAAACTTCCCAAGTGCCACTGTCTGATTGTGCGAGAGGCTCCCATACGCTACATCCTGGGTTGAGGAGGCTTTCAGTCCCTGAGCTATATTCTTTGAAATTGCCCACAACACCAACCAAATCGGTTACAAAGTCGACCTCTAAGACGACATTGAACCAGATACCCAAAAAGACAAAGTAAGAAAGTGTGACATGGCGATTCTGTACGATTCCACATATATCCACAGTGGGCAGTCCATTCACAGTAACCGTCCCGTCAACAGTATTCCCATTTTGAGTGATATTCAACGTGAAATTTCTAGGAGTTCCACTGAAACTGTGTGCGGTGCCAGAATAGTTACCAGTAATATCGGGAGTAGGGGTGACGGGTTCTGTTGTCGTCGGCTTGGGTGTTGGTGTAAAGGTGGGAGGGTCTGCGGGCGCAAGCCAGTTGGCGATGACCTCGAACTTATTGTCTGCCTCGTTTTGTTCGGCGACACGGTTGTCGGGGTCTATAACCAATGCGAATGTATGTGTCCCGACGCTCGGTATGGTCGGAAACCGCTTGTACAACTCGAAAGTTGTCTCCTGCGGGCCGATTTTACCGTTGACGTCGAAGGTCATCAGTGTCTGTCCGTCCACCTCGATGCCCACTTGGAATGGGTCATTTACTGTAGCGTTAGATTCGTTCTTTAGCGCCCAATGAATCAGGATTTCTTGCGAGAACTCGAACTGAGTCTGGCTGGGCGGCGGAATGTTGATAAATGTCGAAACACCTGTCGATAGCGTAAGCACCAGGGGCGCGGTCCAGAACTCCGGCGCGAAAGGCGCCAGGTTGGGCAGAGTTTCTGGTGTCTGAGTGGGCGTGTGGGTCGCCGTCGGCGTGGGTGTGCCTGTTGCAGTGTGTGTCGGCATGGGCGTGCGAGTTGCAGTGTGTGTCGGCGTGGGCGTGCGAGTACCCGTCGGCGTAGGCGTGCGAGTACCCGTCGGCGTAGGCGTGTTGGTCACCGTCGGCGTGGGCGTGCCGGTCACTGTCGGCACAAACGTGCGAGTCGCAGTGTGTGTCGGCGTAGGCGTGTGAGTTGCAGTGTGTGTCGGCGTGGGCGTGCGAGTTGCGGTGTGTGCCGGCGTGGGCGTTAGAGTAACCGTCGGTAAGGCAGTCGCCGTATCTATCGGAATCGGTGTTATGGTCGGCGTGGGTGTTGACTGGGGAACAGCGAGGACGAAAGTACTCAAGCCCTGTACCAGCGCGCTGGCCTTCTTATTCACGCGATCAACTTGGGTGTCCAACTGTTCCCAACGAGCGCCAGAGTTCTTGAGCATGACAATCAGCGAGGCTCTTACATCGTCAATCCCACTATCCGAGTAATCCACCGTTATGTTTATCGGTTTGGCGAATTCGTAAGACCCGCCCGCGGCAATTTCACTCGCCACTTGGAGATCGAATAATTCGCCAGCAATTTCAAAACCGGGCGGCAGAGGCTGCGCTTTGCTGGTCTGAACAACCTGGTACCACAGGGTCACATCCTCATTCACAGCCCCAGCAGGCACATCAATCGAGATTCCCGTGCCCTCGGGAGCTAATCGGGCATCGGAGTCAGTTTTTAGCTTCATAAAAACCGTAGGGTCACTTGGAGTTTGAAGGGGCGGCACAGGATCATCGAAAATATTGAAAATATCAAATACCAGCACGAGGATTGCCACCGCCGTCCCAACAATCGTCGCCACGCCGACAACCGCCTGAAAGATCCGGGACAATGGGGGGCGTCTCCCCGCTTCAGGAACCGGCTCGGCCAGCACCTGGCGATCATCCACATCACCTATCTTGGAGATATGAAATTGCTCCCGCCCTGGTTCGCCCTCCCAGGACCCTTGGGGTCGAAAGGCCAGGGTGATGATGTAGTAGTCGTTGGTCTCCTCTTGTGAATAAGGCTCGAACGCCATGGGCGTGTTCTGATAGCGCTTGCCATACTGACCCGGCTTAGCTCTCGCTGCCTGCATGGCCAGGACCTTGGCTCGGTCAATCAGGATATACTCTCGGACCTCGCCAGTCTCGTCAAATTCGAATAGGTCTTTATTTTCTTCTTCGTTCGACATGTGCAGATCAACTTTCGAAAAGAAGACCTCTGGAACACCACATACATTATAGTGACCCAACTTTTCACGTCAATTACTCAGACAATGGCATTCAGAAGTGTTCATCCAACATGCAGGATCTGTCAGTCCGGTACTGTGGCAAAGGATGGTTTAGGCGTTCTTCGCTAACTAATGGTCACTACGGCAACAATTCACATCCGGTGATAGAATTGGGCCAATTTGAGACGCTCAGCATTCGGCATTAGACGGGATGGGACGATACGATGACTGCCAACAGCGACAACGGCATTAAAGGCCCTCTGCACGGGATACGTGTAATCGACTGGACAATGTGGCAGTTCGGCCCGGTATCGACGATGATGCTGGCCGATCTGGGAGCGGAGGTCATAAAAGTCGAATCGCTGGACGGCGACCACGGCAGGCAGTTCTCGCGGGTAAGCGGTATCGGGACTGACCAGTTTGGGACCGCCACGTCTTACTACTTCGAGTCGCTGAATCGCCAAAAACAGGGCATCGCGCTGAACCTCAAGCATGAGAAGGGCCAGGAGGTGATATACCGGCTGGCCCAGCAGTCCGACGTGTTCGTGCAGAACTTCCGTCAGGGAGTCGCGGAACGGCTGAACCTGGGATATGAAGACCTCACGAAACACAACTCCAAGATCGTATATGGCTCTGCCACCGGCTACGGCCCGGAGGGGCCGGACTCCGGCAAGCCCGCCTTCGCCCTCACTGGCGAGGCCCGTTCAGGCTCGCTGTGGTGGGCAGGCCCCAACGATAACACGCCCTATAACCTCCACGGCGTCGCCGACCAGATCGCGGGCATCACCCTCTCATACGGCGTTCTGGGAGCGTTGATGTATCGAGAGCGGTTCGGCGTGGGACAGAAGGTGGACGCGTCCCATCTCGGAAGCATGATGTGGCTGGCGGGAATGCGTGACGGCATCGGTCTCCTGGCAGGCCAGGAACCCCAACGCCAGCATCGCTCGGAGTCCAACTCCGTCCTTTGGAACTCTTACAAATGCAAAGACGACAAATGGATATCCTTCTCCATGAGCCAGGGTGAGCGTTACTGGCCTCCCTTCTGCAAGGGCCTGGACCGACTCGACCTTGTAGAGGACCCCAGATTCGACTCAGTGGAGAATCGCAGAGACAACAAGATCGAGTTGATCAAAATCCTCGACAACATATTCATGACCAGAACCCGCGAGGAGTGGGGCAAGGCGATGGACGCGGCTGGCGACACCATTTGGGAGAATGTCCAGTCAACGCTGAACCTGCCCGACGACCCGCAAGTCATCGCCAACAACTATCTGGTGGACTTCGACCATCCCACTCTAGGCCCGACCAAGTGGCACCAGTTGCCTCTGACGTACAGCGAGACGCCCCTGTCAACCAGAAAGATGGCCCCCACCCTGGGAGAGAACACCGAGACGGTTCTCACCGAGATGCTGGACTACACCTGGGACGACATAGCGGAGCTTCAGGATGAGGGCGTGATTTTATAAAGGTTTCAGGAATCGGGTCGTCAGGTGTCAGGATAAGTAACACACAAAGGACAAGGGGAGAAACAATGGCAGGACCGACAATCAAAGTAGGCAACGTAGAGATGATCGCCCTCACCGACATGGCCTCGACGCGAGACCCGGTGGCAACGTTCCCAAGCTCCACTCTGGACGAGTGGCGGCACGTTCCCGATGTCCTGAACGACGAGGATCAGATTAGCTCCCGCGTCGGCACCACGGGCATACGTTCCGGCGGCAAGCTGATTATCGTTGACACCGGGCTTCAACTTCCCGGCGCTCAGCTTCTGGATGACATGAAGGCCAAGGGCGTTGACCGCGAGGCCGTCGATATAGTGTTCCTGACCCACCTTCACGGCGACCATGTGGGCTGGAACATGAGCGACGGCAAACCCACCTTCCCCAACGCCCGATACATCATCCCCAGGCACGAGTACGAACATTGGACCGATGAGGAATTCAAGAAGAACTGGCCCCACATCGACATCCAGGTGACGCCGCTGGCCGATCTGAACATCCTGGACCTTGTAGACGATGGGTACAACGTCACCGACGAGGTCAGCACGATGGAGACTCCGGGCCACACGGCGGGCCACACATCGCTGGTTATCTCCTCTGGCGGAGAGAAGGGCTTCGTTCTGGGCGACGTGTGCAACAATCCGGTGCAGGCCCACTTCACCGACTGGTGTCCGGTCTTCGATATGGACCCTGCCAAAGCTCGCGAGACTCGCCACGCAGTTGTGGACAGGCTGGAGGCCGAGGGCACGCTGGTGTCGGCGGGCCACTTCCCTGACCCAGGATTCGGCCACTTCGTGCGGGTGGAGGGCAAGAGGCTGTGGCAAGGAGTTTAGCCGCCGGTCATCAGAATTCGCCACTCTAAACGGATGTGGAGAGTCTGGCCGTCAATCCGACATTGGAGATACGAAAAAATTCCGAAACAACCCTTTGAGGACCGATTCATCGAGGTCAACG
This sequence comes from SAR202 cluster bacterium, assembly GCA_030743915.1. GTDB lineage: Bacteria > Chloroflexota > Dehalococcoidia > Lucifugimonadales > UBA1123 > UBA1123. The sequence continues at coordinate 8,786 of JASLRP010000456.1, forward strand.
GAACGACGTTACACTACGTGGACTGGGGAGCCGACGAGCGCAAACCTTTCGTGATGCTCCACGGTATCCACGGCCATGCGCGGGAGTGGGACAGGCTGGCTGAAGCGACCCGAGCGACGCATCGCCCCGTGGCCCCTGAGATGCGGGGCCACGGTGACAGCGCTCGCAACGCCAGCGGCGAGTACAGCATCTTGAAATATGTCGAAGATGTTGGGGCCTTCATATCAGAACTGGACCTCGGGCCGGTCTCTCTGATGGGTCACTCGCTGGGAGGGATTATCGGAATCGCCCTGGCGGCAATGGTTCCTGACGCTGTTGAGCGTCTTATTATCGTGGACATCGGCCCTGATCTGGGGGAAGAGGGCATGAACAGCATCCGCGAGTCGGCAGGGTCGCGGCCTCGGGTGTTTGCCGACCTGGATTCGGCATACCAATGGGCCCTGGAAGGCGATTCGCTGGCCGACGAGTCCGAGATGCGCCATCGCATCCAGCATGGCCTCAAACCTGGCCCCGACGGTCTGGAGTGGCGATACGATCCAGGCGTGGACACGATTCTGGACTCCGCCGACGGTGACGGCTCCTCGATGCTGTGGGGACTGTGGTCATCCATTGCTCAGCCAACCCTGATCATCCGAGGCGACCAGTCCGACCTGCTGACCTCTGAATCTGCCCAACAAATGGCCGCCATCGGCCAGAACGCATCGCTGGTCGAGGTTCCGAACTCCGGTCACCTCGTTCCGGTGGACAATCCTGAGTTCTTCTGCGAGACTGTGCGCGGTTTCCTAAGCTGACGCCTCAGCCACACCTTGAGCACAGGAGTTAATCATGGGCAAAAACCCGATCATTCAGAGCATCCAGCTTACCCGTTACAGGTTCCCGTTCAAGGATGTGGGCCACGATCTAGCATGGGCGATGGGAGCGTTCTACGAGCCTGGAGGACAGGGCGGCCGAGGCGTTCTCGGAATCCAAATTCATACCGATCTCGGAGTGACAGGCGAGTACATGAGCATCGCGCCAGGAACCTTCGAGCAGATTCAGATGTTCGCCTCTTTTCTAATCGGGAAGAACGCCCTGGAGAGGGAGCTTTTCTATAACCAGGCCAAGGCCATTCTCCGCAAGAACGACCGCATGGGTATCGGCCCAATCGACATCGCCCTGTGGGACCTGGCGGGCAAGCTTTACGACGCCCCGATATACCGGCTCCTTGGCGGCTACCGAGACAAGCTTCCCGCCTACGCCAGCACCTATCACGCCGACCGCCAGCCGGACGGCCTCAGCTCTCCGGAAGGGTTCGCAGATTTCGCCGAGCAATGCCTGGAGATGGGCTACAAGGGATTCAAGCTCCACACGTGGGCCGATGGCAATATCGAGCGGGAAATCGAGACGATTCACGCCGTGGGCAAAAGAGTCGGTGGCAAGATGGCCCTGATGATCGACCCCTGCTGCGCCTACAACACCTACGCTGACACTCTTCGCGTCGGCCTTGCCTGCGACGAGGAGAACTTCTACTGGTACGAAGACCCGATGAAGGACGGCGGAGTGTCGCTCTACGCCCACCGCCAGCTTCGACAGGCGATCAAGACTCCTCTGCTCCAGGGGGAGCATATTCATCTCGTCGAAGCCCACGCCGACATGGCTCTGGCGGAAGCCACCGACCTGGGCAGGGCAGACCCGGAGTACGACGGAGGAATTACAGGCGTCATGAAGGTTGCTCACTCCGCTGAAGGCTTCGGCATGGACGTCGAGCTTCACATCGCCGGCCCGGCCCAGAGACACTGCATGGCCGCCATGCGAAACTCCAACTTCTACGAGATGGGGCTGGTGCATCCCAAGCTGCCCAACATAGCATCTCCGCCTGTATATGCAGACGGCTACGCCGACGAACTGGACTCGATAGACGAAAACGGATGCGTTGACGTCCCCCAAGGCCCAGGGCTGGGCGTCGTGTACGACTGGTCAGGCATCGACAAGCACAAGGTGGATGAACTGATCATCGACAGATAATTGCGAGTAACCGGATAAGCGCGCGACACATGCTTACGGAAGGATTTCGCCATGACCCAGGCCCAGCACACCCTGCTATACGTCGGAACCTATACCCGCACCACCTCTGAGGGCATATATCTGTGTCGGATGGACAACTTCACAGGCGCGGTGGAACAGGTTTCCGTAACTGGCGGCATCGAGAATCCGTCCTTCCTGGCTTTGAGTCCGGATAGGACTCGCCTGTATGCCGCGTCGGAGGTCACCGAGGCCGAAGGACACACCGCCGGTTTCGTGTTCGCCTACTCCATATCGCCAGGCTCAGGAGAGCTTACCTTCCTGAATCAGCAGTCCACCGGAGGCCCTGGGCCATGCCATCTGAGCGTGGACGCCACGGGAACCCACGTTGTCGTCGCCAACTACCACGGCGGCAGCGTGTGCGTCCTGCCCATCCAGGAAGACGGAAGCCCGGCCGAGAGGTCTGAATTCATTCAGCACGTAGGCTCCAGCGTCAACCCGCAACGCCAACAGGAAGCTCACGCCCACTCGGCCAACATCGATCCGACCAATCGCAGAGTGTACACGCCGGACCTGGGGATGGACAAGGTGATGATCTATCGCCTGGACCTCGACTCCGGCAAGCTGGTTGCCAACGACCCGCCCTTCGTCCAGGTCGCACCGGGGGCTGGGCCTCGGCACTTCTCGTTCCATCCTGACGGGAAGCGCACCTACGTCCTCAACGAGATCGGCAACACGGTCACGGCCTTCAACTGGGACTCCGAGGGCGGCGGTCTCGAAGAATTCCAGACCGTCACAACCCTTCCCGACGACTTCTCAGAGACCAGCCACACGGCTGACATGCACATCCACCCCAACGGGCGTTTTCTCTACGGCTCCAATCGAGGGCACGACAGCATAGCCATCTTCGAGATAGACCCCGACACCGGCAGCCTGACACCGCGAGGCTGGGAGTCCACCCAGGGCAGGACGCCACGGAACATCGCCATCGACCCGTCCGGGCAGTTCATGCTGGCCGAAAACCAGGACAGCGACTCCATAGTCACCTTCCGAATCGACGATGAAACGGGCGCGTTGACCGCCACCGGAGACGCGGCGGAAGTCCCCATGCCCGTGTGCATCAAGTTTTTGGCCTGACAAATCCTGTAAGCCTTCGGCTGCCCGTAAGTCATTTCCCTCAGACTGTCGAAATCAGGTCTGGGACGCACCCCATATGCCTGGAGTTGGTCGTGGACGACTCTCGGAATATGCGCAATTCATGAATTTCAGCGCGATCTCATGTTTTTGACATATCAGCGTGCCACTGTTAGTATGGGGACGCTCGGCGCGCTCTCCTCAACAAATTGCGCCAAATCAGACCCATTTACTGCTTGACACTTTTCGCTGAATCTGGTTCAGAATATATTGGGGTTGAACTTGGTCAGGCTGGCGGCGGTCCAGCGCAAGGTCAAGACATTCCGGGTCCTGGCGGCACAGCAAGGGCGGGCGAGAGCAGACTCACAATCGAAATACAGGGCCACCGGTCGGAATCATGAATCCACCGCAAGTGTCGGCTCCGTATTTCCTTCGGAGAGAGGCCAACGGCGTGAGTTGAAAGCGCTGTGTGGTAGCTGAAGATAGCCTTCTGGCCTCTTTGCAAGATATTCAGGACCTGATCAGCCAGGGACCTGAAGCACAAACAGATCGCCCGCGCGTCCGAACGACGGGGGTTGTGGTAACGGGATTGGCGGAGCGATTGCGGGGCATCTCCGGGGCCAGTTAGGTCCCACCCCTCAGGCTGGATATGACGACGTCAAACTGCGACTGTCTCGATCTGCGCCTTGTATATTTTTAGGAGGAAACAAGATGAACCCAGCAGAACTTATGAATCCAGCAGAACTTATGTATGACCACTTCTCTACGGTAGCATCCGCATACCGCGAGATACGCACCACCGATATTGAGCCTATCAGCGTGATAAGCGGGACCCTCAGAGGTCTTCAGAATGTGAGATTGGCGGATGTCGGCTGCGGTGGAGGCCGATATGATCTGTTGCTGTCCCAGCACATCGACAACCTGCAGCTCACGTGTATAGACGTCAATGAATCAATGCTGGAGCAGGCATCAGAGTATCTTCAAGAACACGGTGTCACCAACTTCAAAACAGTCCAGTCAACCGCTGAGACCCTGCCACTGGAGTCTGGCTCAGTGGATGGAATCACCACATTCAACGCCGTTCATCATTTCGACTTCGTCAAGTTTGTCGAAGAGGCCATCGACGCTATCGACAAAAAGACCGGAAAGATCTTCATATACACCCGCACGCCGAGCCAGAACGCCGAGAGCATTTGGGGCCAATACTTCCCTGGATTCAATGAGCGAGAAGATCGACTCTACGACCTGAAAGAGATGGAGCAGATGATCCAGTCCGTCGACGGTGTCCGGCTGGATACCGCCATATCCTTCAAATACGAGCGAGAGGCTCAATTATCTGAGTTGGTGGAAAAGGCGCAGGCCAAACACTATTCAACCTTCTCACTGTACGACGACGATGAACTGGACGAGGCAGTGAATATTTTCCAGCGGGCCGTCGAGTTCGGGTTTGACGAAACCGGCAGTATCCAGTGGTCCGACCAGAATACACTCCTGATCTTGAGTCCTATCTAGCGGCAAATCCTCTTTCTGGAAACAGCGCAATGACTGAGAAGAGAGCGCAGGTTCGCAAGCGTCTGCGCTCTCTTTATTTTGAGCGTTGATTGTTGGCGCTTTTACGCTTCGACGTAAGAGTTGGGTGACGACTCGAACTTTGAGCGGCAGACCAGAGTGTCGAAGTGGTACCATTTGCCGCCCCAGAATCGTTTGGTCCCGGCGGTGGGGTCAATTTCCTTGGCTCCAGACATCGTGCGTCCGGTCTCCTGCTCGATGCTCTCGGTGACGGGGTTGCCGCATACCTGGCACGACTGCATTGTTGCCTCCTGGTAGTTCTCACGTTCGGCTTTCAGATTTTCGGACACTCTGTCCTGAATTCAAAATCGAGGAGTCTGGCCGCCATTGCGACGACGCCCCTATTTTCGTCCCTGGAAGCTGTGGTGGCAACCGCCGTGGCGATTCTCGTTCTCTGGCCGAAAAAAAGAGAGCGCAGACCAAACACAGCCTGCGCTCCCTCAATCGTTGGGTTTCTCGAACCAGAGGGCTAGACGGCCTCTTCGCCTCGTTCTCCCGTGCGGACGCGGATAACTTCCTCGACCGGACTTATGAAAATCTTTCCATCTCCGATTTCGTTGGTGTGCGCCGCTTTGATTATCGTGTCGCAGACCACTTCAACGTCGGCGTCTTGGACCACCGTCTCCAGCTTCACCTTGGGCAGCATGTCGATGACCACTGACTGGCCGCCTCTTCCCTGGTGAACAACGCCTCGCTGAGCGCCACGGCCTGTCACCGGAGTGGTGGTCAGTCCGGAGACCCCGACCTCCACAAGAGCGTCCTTAACCACGTTAACTTTCTCAGGGCGAAGTATCGCTTCTATCTTCTTCATCGGGCTATTCTCCCCCGGCAACGTGTGCCAGTGTGTTCTCGCTGAATCCTACCTGCTCTAGTATGGCACGCCCGCCAATCCGTTGGCAAAAAGAGGCTTACCATCGGTATGCCTGTTCGGAGTGTTCGCCAACGTCCAGGCCCACCACTTCTTTATTGTCATCAACTCGAATGCCGATCGTGTATTTGATGGCCAACAGAATGCCGCCCGTCAGCACAAACGTCCATGCCCACGAGGCCCCGATGCTAACGAGTTGATACCATATCTGGGTCCCTCGCGAGACGTCGGTGAACTCGGCCAGGCTTCCAAATCCCACGCCCACGAACAGTCCAGTCGCCAGCGCGCCCCAGGTTCCGCCTACGCCGTGGACGCCCCAGACGGAGAGGGAGTCATCCACGTTCAACCGCACCAGCAGAGTCGCGGCGCCGTAGCACAATCCGCCAGCCACAAGACCGATGACGATAGCAGGCATCGGGCCGACGAATCCAGCCGCCGGAGTAATGGCCACCAGTCCTGCCACCGCGCCCGAGGCGGCGCCGATGACGCTGGGACTGCCATCGCGCAACCAGGCGAGGAACACCCAACCCAGAACGCCCGCGGCGGCGGCGATATTGGTCACAACAAAGGCGTTCACCGCGTTGCCATCGGCGGCCAGCGCGCTTCCGGCGTTAAACCCAAACCAGCCAAACCACAGAAGTCCGGCCCCCAAAACGACCATCGGCACATTGTGAGGTTCCATAGACTCGGTGCCCCAGCCGAGACGCTTGCCGAACACCAGCGCGGCGGCCAGCGCGCCAACACCGGAGCTTATGTGGACCACCGTGCCGCCGGCAAAGTCCAGCCCGCCCAGCTCCCCGATCCAGCCTCCGCCCCAGACCCAGTGGGCCAGTGGAGCGTAAACAATGGTCACCCACAGCACGATGAAGATCACGTAGGCACTGAACTTCATCCTTTCTGCGAAAGCTCCTGTAATCAGGGCGGGAGTGATGATCGCGAACATCCCCTGGAACACCATGAACGCCTGATGAGGCATATTATCGGCATACGGCCCCGGCTCCGTGGCGCTCACGTCCTTGAGTCCGAACCAGCTAAAATCGCCGATAAAGTTGCCCATATCCGGCCCAAAAGCCAGCGTGTAACCCCACAGCGCCCACACCACTCCGACGATACCCATGCTCATAAACGAGTGCATGATCGTCGCGCCGGCGTTCTTGCTGCGGGCCAGCCCTCCGTAGAAAAGCGCAAGCCCTGGAGTCATAAGCAGCACCAGCGCAGAACAAAGCAAAATCCAGGAGATATCCCCTGTGTTCATCGAAACCCCTCCGAGTATTGTGAATATATGAACGAATGATATTCAGCAACGGGGAGGTGCGTCTAGGGAATTCGGCGCCCCAGTTTCGGTAATTCGGAAGGCGGCGTGGGGTATTGCATCCACATTTCCTATGGGTCATACTAAAGTATGAACATGGTATGAAATAGAGGATTAAATGGCGAAGATTGCGATAAGCGTTCCTGACGAAATGCTCGAAGCCATCGAGAAAGAACGCACAGTTGAGGGTGAATCTCGTAGCGCTTTCATGTGTCGCGCGGTCAAAGAGTACCTACTTGCAAAGGTCGAGCGGCAAAAAATCGAGCAATATGTCAAAGGCTATCTGGATAATCCCGAGACGACTGACGAGATGGCGTCGGCAGAAGCGTTAACTAACGTCGGGTTCTCTGAGAGTCCGTGGGACTTGGATCAGGGCCAATGAATCGAGGCGAAATCTGGTGGGCTGACCTGGCGGCGCCAACAGGTCGCCGTCCGGTCCTGTTGCTGTCGCGAAACGAGTCGTACACAGTCCGCGAACTCGTCATCGTGTCTCCGCTGACAACCCAGATACGGGACATACCCACCGAAGTCAGGCTCGGACCAGAAGACGGCGTTCCGAGAGTGTCAGTCGTCAACCTCGACGTGATAAACACGATTTCAAAGGCCAGCCTTCAGGAGTGGATAACGGCTCTGACAGTCTCAAAGATGCAAGAAGTGGATCAGGCAATTCACTTCGCGCTGGGACTCGAAATCACCTAGGCGCTTACATTTCAACCACCGGTGGCAATCCCACGCTCCCATACCCCACCCGCTAAGGCACCAGGGTTATGATGACCGGCCCCACAGCGATCAAGCCTGCGCCCAGGAGTCTTCCGCGTCCGAAGGGTTCGTTCAACACCAGGGTTCCCAGCAGGACGCCGGCTACGATTCCGACCTCGCGGGACGGTGCGATGTAGCTGACCCGACTGAAGGTGAAGGCCGTCAGCACCAGCCCGTAGGCCAGAAACATCAGCAAAGCGACTGCGACGATTCCGATAACGTTGCTTCTCAACTCGGTCCGAATTGCCAACGCTCCGTGAGTCCTAAAGAGGTACGGAGACATCCCGATCGCTGTGCCCGTGGACATCAGGTACATGTACAGAAAGGGCGTTACATGGCTGACTCCCACCTTGTCCCATATGGTGTAGATGGCGATGAGCAGTCCGGTGAACACCGCGTACCGGGTGCCGGACTCCTTCAACAGTTTCAGAGGGTCGCTGAATATCTGGCCGAAGCTGCCCCACCAATAGATGGTGTATATCCCCACGACCACCGAGGCGATTCCGACGATTGCCAGCAGCGACACGCTCTCCCCCAGAATCATCACTCCCAGGAGCGGCGATAGGGTCGGCCCCATGCCTCTGGCAATCGGATAAACGACGCTCAGGTCTGCCTTTGCGTATCCCCTGGCCAGAAACAGGAAGTAGAATATGTGCAGCAATATGGTGCCCAGCACGAACAACCAGCCAGTCCCATCGATGGGAAAACGCCAGAACAGGAATGCTCCCAGGGGAAGGAGCAATACCCCGATTGTCGCCTGCGACCACCAGAGAAAGATTTCTTGATTGGAGCCTCGTTTGGCCAGCAGATTCCAGCTCGCGTGGGCCACCGACGACACCAACACAAGCAACAGGGCCAATGCGGTCAAATCTTAACTCTCTTCC
>JASLRP010000457.1 GCA_030743915.1 SAR202 cluster bacterium
ATCAACCGCAAGATGCTTGCTGACCTCGCGATGCAGGACCCGGGCGCATTTTCCCAGATCGCCGACCAGGCGAAGCAACAACTCGCTGCGGCGTAAGAAGCAACCGGAAGCACATAACCTCTGAGATTCCGCTCCAATGCCCGTGAATCAGATTTCATTTGTATGGGCGCAGGATTGAATTCATGAAAGACGGCCCACCCGCGTGGGCCGTCTGTTTATTTGAGACAATTCCCGACACATGCCTGGAGAAATGGCCGATTTGAGGCCGGCCCCGCGGCCAGTATTTCCCGGAGGACCCATGTCCCTGGACACCAAAACCAACTCGGGCCGTCGAGGCACAATCGGCACCTTTCGCGCCTTCTCAAATCAGAATTTCAGGTTCTTGTGGCCTGCCAACTTCCTTCTGTACGTTTCCCGCTGGATGCAGATGACGCTGTTGGCCTGGTTTGTTCTGGAGCTAACCGACTCTGCCTGGTACGTGTCTCTGCTGGGGTTCTTCACGTTCCTGCCAATGCTTGTGCTGGGAATGCTGGGCGGCCTTCTGGCCGACTCCGTGAACCGGAGAGCGCTGCTCGTCATCACGCAGTTAGTAGCTCTGGCGTTGACAATAACGGTCATGGTCCTCTTGTTTGCCGGGTTCATGGAGTTGTGGCACGCATACGCCGCGGTGTTTATAACGGGAGCGACCTGGGCTTTGGACATGCCGGCCCGAAGCTCAGTCATCCACGACCTGTTGGGCGGTGAAGGCGTCACAAACGGCATGTCGTTGGATTCGGTGGGCATGACCGGCAGCACGATGGTCGGGCCAGCCTTTGCCGGACTGCTCATCACGCTGTTTGACGTGAAGGGTGGTTACGTCGCGATGGTCGCGTTCCAATCGGTCGCCTTGGTCTCGCTATTGTTCGCGAGAATTCCGACCGGTTACGACAGCGTTTTCGCCCCGGAAAAGGTGGTCAGAAATCTCCTCGAAGGGTTGAGCTACGCGCGAACGCAGAGGGTGGTTCTGGCGATAATACTGATCACGGTTGTCATGAACCTTATGCTGTTCCCCATAATGCAGATGGTGCCGGTCATGGCCAGAGACGTGCTGAACGTGGGGCCGGGCCTTATGGGCGTGCTGCAATCTGCGTCAGGTTTCGGCTCGTTCTTCGGCTCGTTGTTTTTGGCATCGTTGACCAGCTTCAACCGCCACGGAGCGGTGTTCCTCGGAGGTTCCGTGCTTGGAACACTTGGGCTGCTGATATTCTCGTTTTCGCATTGGTATGGGCTGTCTTTTGTCGCTCTTCTTGTCATGGGGACGGGCGTGGCCGGATTCGCAGTCATGCAGATGACGCTGGTGATGCTGGTATCCCGGGATGAAATGCGGGGGCGAGCGCTGGGCGTCGTGAGCCTGGCAATAGGTGTCAGTCCGATTGGCGCGTTGTTTATCGGCGGTCTGGCCAGCGCTATAGGCACGGCCAACGCCGTCACTGTGAACGCCGTCACTGGCCTTGCGTTGCTCGCGTTGATCGGGTTGATCATGCCATCATTCTGGCGGGGGCAGTCGTCGACCACGTAATGAGGTCGTGCCGTCGGACATCCGAGCTTGGACTGCCGCTTCTGTGTGTCCGGGAATATGGCGCTCGAAGCTCTGGCTCCACAGTCTCTGCGCGCGACGCGAATCGGGCGCTTCCCGGACCAAACATTGGAATCTGTCTCGGGGGCGAGGCCCCTTCTGCGGTCTAGTCGTCCAACAACATACGGATATCGTGGGCGATATCGGAAGGGTCCAGCGGCGAGGTGAAGACCACACGTCGCTGGCCTTCGCGGTCGATGAGGAATACGGGGCTGGAGTGGATAATCAGATATGTGTTGGTAATCTGCTGACTCAGCGAACCCAGCGCTCCTGATGCCTGAGGCGAGGGAGTGTTGTTGGTTTGCAAGGTGTCTTGTTCGTTGATGGCGGGGTCCACAAAGTAAGCTTTCCAGATTGGCTGCAACTGACTCTCGGCGCCCACGAGGTAGCTCCAATCGTTCACCAAACCCCACTTGTCTAGGAACTCGCGAGCTTCCGATACCGAGTCTCGTTCAGGGTCCACGCTGACCGCCACGAATTCGACATCGTCCCTGACATCGGCCAATTCCAGGAAAGTCTCTCTGAGTTGCGTCGTAATGATAGGGCACACGTCGGGGCAGTTCGTATAGAGGAAGGTGAGAACGACGACTTTGTTCTCGTGGTCTGTGAGGCTGACGAGGTCGCCGAACTGGTCCTGAAGCTCAAAATCGAAGGCGGGTTCAACCGTGGTGAACTCTGTTCCAGTGAACGCCTCGGTGGGCTTGGAGCCACACGCAGTGAGCAGGGCAGCGGTTGCGAGAAGGAAAACCACAAAGGGCATGAGTTTGACGAGCCGCAACCGTTCTGAGCCATCCGCTGTTCGAAATCGAGTCATCCACACGTCCATTTCCGCCGCCCATTCTACACGCGCGCGAATCGGCTGTCACCGCCGGGATTACGGACCTATCCCCGTTCGGAGTTTCGCTCCAACATATATGCTCCCAACGGAACAAGAATCACAAGCGCAGAACCCAGGATGATGACCCCATTTTCTTCCAATGCTGAATGTTCCAAAAGCATGAATATGACTCCCAGACTTCCGGCGAAAGCCGAGATGCAAATCACCGCCAGGATTGGGAATAGTATTGCGAAACTGAAATTATTGCTCACGTGTGTATGTCCTCCAATTCAGGGCCGCTGTCCTGGTAATGTGACCTATATTGATTGCGGCGTTCCTCAGCTTCTGCCAGCCGTTTCTGTTCCTCTCTGCCGTACCAGCGGAAGAAGATAACAATCAACAGGCCTAGGAACAGGAACCCTCCACCGACTTTCATGATGATCGCGCCGATTTGCTGGTCGGCCAGGGGCGTTATGGCTGAAATTCGGGGCGCGTTGACGTAAAAGTCGTAGAGTGGCTCGTTGGAAAATACCAGAGCGCCGAATACGATCAACTGAGCCAGCGATAGTCCAAATAGATAGAGCATGGCGATTGGTGGCGAGACCCTGGGAAGCTCAGGCATGGGACTGGTGAGAGGCCACCACATCAACGC
>JASLRP010000458.1 GCA_030743915.1 SAR202 cluster bacterium
TGTCCAATTCAGTTTTCTGAGAATCAGTAAGGCCTGGCTGTGCCCTCAGGTCAGCCAATTCAGTGGCGATGGCGGATTCAAGCTGGGCCATCGCGACCGACACTTCGCCCCGCCGTTCGGCTGGGGCCAGTGGGTACTGAAGAATCTGCTCGCGCATGAGCAGGATGTCGCGACGCATTATGCCTGTCTTTGTTTCTGTGCTAAGGTTCTCGTCGAATAGCTGTTCTGCCTTGCCGCCAACTGATCCCAGTTGCATCAGCGCAAAGGCGCCAGCCACGACCAGCCCGACAATCACAATGCCGAACCCTGCATACAGTTTGGTCGATATATTGAGTTTCATTTTCACCTATTCCCCTCGTCCCCGATAAACCATCGTCTGTTTGGATTACCAGTGCTATACATAAATGATCGATTGCGCCGGGTTACCCTCCACTAGTAATGTATTCCTGCCTTTGTTTGTTGTGGAATACCACCATCCATATCGGATGAAAGAGTTTGACATCCAGCCCACCGGCTTCAAAGCGGATGAAAAACGTCTTGTGTTCCATACTTTTAGCTAAACAGTTATCTTGCATGTGAGTGGCGATTAACTGCCAATTTCACGTCAACCAGATGCCATGTTTGCTGTTAGTAACCTTCCATCTCAAGCGGATATTCATTCCGTTCATGCGAACCGCGCGTATAGGAGCGTTTCCCAGATATTCCCCCTCCGAACGAAGGGCTTTGACCGACAGGGAAAAGCGCAACCCTGGTGACCCATGAAAGGGTCACCAGGGTTGCGCTTGTAAGCTCAGGTGTGATTATTGTCGCTCAGTCAGCGGCTTCCACATGCGCGTTGGCTACCGCGGCGCCTGTAAGCGACGCCTTCTCGTTCTCCGTCAGAACCTTCTCAATGTCCAGAAGGATAACCAACCTGCCTTCCAGTTTCACGATGCCCAGCAGGTACACTGAATCTGCCGTGGTTATCACAGAAGACGGTGGCTCCACCGAGTCCGATGCTATCCGCAGCACCTCGTTCACGGCATCGACGACGACGCCGATGTCCTGACCGCCAATGTCCACAACCACGATTCGGTTGTCCTTGTCACGGTCAACCACTTCCAGGCCGAAGCGCCTTCGCAAGTCCACCACGGGAATCACGTTCCCGCGTAGGTTGATTATTCCCTCCACAACACTCGGAGCTCCAGGAACCTTGGTTATGTCCTGCATGCGGATTATCTCCCGCACTGCTCCGATGTCCACGCCATAAGCCTCAGCCGCCAGGTCGAAAACTACTAGCTGTTCTTCTCCCGACGCCGCGTCAACTGCAGTTGTCATTTTGATTTCCCCTTGGACTACTCATTTCGATAGCGAGGGAGACAGGGTTTGCTCTGTCTCCCTCGTTCGACATGTCTAAGCTTGTATTAAGCGGATGCCGGGTTGATTCTGAAGGCGCTAACGCCCTGTTGAAGCTCCTGGGCCATGCGGTCCAGAGTCTGAGCGGATGCGACTACCTGCTCCACCTGAGCGCTGACCTCTTCAGCCGAAGCCGAAACTTCCTGGCTTGTCGCGCTGTTCTGCTCCGAGATTGTCGCTATGCTCTCGATTGACTTGGTAACTTCGGTGCTGCTGGCCGACATCTGCTGCGTTGCGGCAGTGTTCTGGCGGGTGAGGTCGTTGACACTGTCAATGGTGCTGACCATCTCCTCGCTGGATGCGCTCACCTCTTCAGCAGAAGCGGATATCTGTTCGATCTGATCTGCCACAGAGCTTACGGAGGTCAGGATATCGCCCAGTGCGCCGCCTGCGGCCTCTGCCTGTTTGACTCCCTGTTCAACCTGGTTGGTGCCCTCTTCAACTGCCTTGACGGACTCGCTGACGCCCTTCTGGATGCTGTCGATCAGTCCGGCGATCTCTTTGGTCGCCTGAGTGACACGCTCGGCCAGGCCTCTGACCTCATCGGCCACAACAGCGAATCCTCGCCCTTGTTCGCCCGCTCTGGCAGCCTCAATAGCTGCGTTCAGGGCCAGCAGGTTGGTCTGAGCGGCTATGTCGTCAATGACTGCGACGATCTTGCCGATCTCCTCGGACTGGGTGCCCAGTTCAGCGATCTGAGTGGCTGCCGCGTCAACCGCCACACTGATCTTGCCCATGCCTTCGACGGTCTGGTTCACTAGTGCTATGTCAGTCCTGGATTAATGGATAAAGGCGCTTGAGCTTGATACGCGCATCAGAGGACGTAAAACGCCAGTCCATCTTCAACTCAACGC
>JASLRP010000459.1 GCA_030743915.1 SAR202 cluster bacterium
TCTTCGTGCCTCCTGCCTTTGCCGCCGACGCCATAGTCGAGTCCATAGATGGAGGCATTGACGTCATCGCCTGCATCACCGAGGGCATTCCGGTCATGGACACCATTCGTGTTGTTCGCTATCTCAAGGGCAAGGACACGACCCTCATCGGCCCCAACTGTCCGGGGATTATCGCTCCTGGCGAGGACTTCAAGATGGGCATCATGCCCGGTCACATCCACAAAGCCGGACGCATGGGCGTCGTCTCCCGCTCAGGCACGCTGACCTACGAGGCTGTGGGCCAACTCACCGACCTGGGAATCGGTCAGTCCACCTGCGTAGGCATCGGTGGCGACCCGGTGAACGGCTCGACCTTCGTTGACATCCTCAAGAAATTCCAGGACGACCCGGACACCGACGGCGTCGTGATGATCGGAGAGATCGGAGGCACCAGAGAGCAGGAGGCCGCCGAGTACATCGGAAGCCCGGAGTTCACCAAGCCCATCGCGGCGCTGATTGTTGGTCAGAGCGCGCCTGCGGGCAAGCGCATGGGTCACGCCGGAGCCATCATCACCGGATCAGCCGCCCGAGCCGACGAGAAGATGAAGGCCCTGGCCGCCGCCGGAGTGTCCATAATTCCGGCTCCCGGCTCCATAGGGGTCTCCGTGCAGGAGCTCATGGACTGATCGAGGTTTTCGGATAGAGTTGATGGTGCTCTAGTCGGGATGTTGTGACGAAAATCATCAGATTTTCGCATTCTTGACGCGACGCGGTGTTGCCACTACACTCCGAATATCAGCATCGGTTGTTGGAGAAATTGGTCGTTCGACTCAAGAGTTTTTGAACTTCCAGAGAGGCTCGCAGGATGTCTTCGGAAGAGCAACTCTATCCCGCCGAATCTACGGTCGCTGAACACCGGCCTCACCCGGATTTTGTTGGTCACACAGCCGCGACGATGGGTGAAGGACTGCGTGTCTGCCCGATGTGCAAAGATTCGCATGGGCCGATGGAGCGTTGCGAGCGACTGCGGCAGGTTGCGCTCTCTCTTAACCTCTTCGCTGTGCCCGCCTTCCTCACAGACCCCTTGAATCGCTTTGTGTGGGTCAACAACGAGTTCGCGCGCATTGTGGGCGATCCCGTCAGTGACCATGTGCCTTCGGACCTGCGATTCATTCCCGCATCCATAGTCGGCCCCTACCGTGATGCGTTTCCTCGTGGCAGAGTCGAGGTTGCTCAATGCCTTCAGAGTCTGCATCTGGAGGTGACAGCGGGCAGGCTCGCCCGTGGCTCCCTGGCTCTCTTGCGAAACACGTATTCGCTCGATGCAGAACTGCTTCACGCGGCACGCAAAACCGACCGAGAATGGGACGGCACTGTGGTCGTAAAGCAAAATGATGGGAAGATGTCGATGGTGCGCGAGGAGGTTGTGCCAGTTGCGGATGCCCAAGGGGGTGTCAGCGGCTTCAACATAAGCCTCTGGCAGCCGGTGGAGCAGGATATTCCAGCCCTCGTAGACTCACTGGATGACCGGCCAGGAGTCGCCTCGATATTGACTGTGAGGCAGCTTGAGATCGCTCAATTGTACACAGCCGGGCTAACCAGCAAGGATGTTGCGTCGAAGGCTGGAGTGACATCAGGGACCGCTAGGGCACACCTGGAGGAAATCTATTCCAGGCTGGATATTCACTCCCGCGCAGAGCTGGCAGCGTTGCTGGTGCGCGAAGGTCTGGGCTGAAATATACACAATTTTTTCGATTCGCGAACGGCCGGCCAAATCACCTCAGCGCCATCCGTGAACCGTTTATGTCACTCAGGCATCACGTATGGTTCTCAAGAAACCTGGGCATTGGAGTGTCCACCATGCAGTGTAGATTATGGCGATTCCACGTTTCCATCGGATACGGTCACATCTGGCAAATGCCAGATGCGATGCCCATCAAATCATGGATACAATGCTCATAAATCGAACTGAGGGTGAGACCAATGGATGTAAAAGAGTTCTTCCTTGAGCGTCACGACAATCTGTATTCCTCAAATCTCAACGGGCTGTTGGGACCTCTGACACAAGAGCAGATTCGTCTGCGTCCCCACGAGGCGGTCAACTCAATCGCCTGGCTGCTCTGGCACATAACTCGCTGCGCAGACGTCGGCATGAACATCTTCGTTGCCTCACGCCCGCAGTTGCTTGATGAGAACTGGTTGAAGCAACTCAACGTGTCTCTACACGACATAGGCACGGGCATGAACGATGATGACGTTTCTGACTTCAGTCAGAGAGTGGATGTGGATGCTTTGCGCGCCTACCATGCGGCGGTCGGACAGAGAACGCGCGAGATCGTAGTTGATCTGACGTCAGAAGATCTGGATGAAGTCACAGATCCCGACGAGGTCCACGGGTTAATTATCCAGGAAGGCCTTCTCAGAGAGAATGCGATGTGGGTTGAAAATAATTTCAGCGGCAAGCCCAAGGCATGGTTTCTTGCGCAACTGGGTATCGCTCACAACTACGGGCATATGTACGAGGCCAATACAGTTCGTAGTCTTATGGGAATTCGCGGTCGCTGAAGGCGCTGCTATCGGACCAATATTACGCGCGTTGGGTCAATGCGCTTGCCCCGATGCAGAGAATATTCAAAGGCACGCCATGATGCGGCCTTATCCGACCATCCTTGATCGTGGAGGACGCGCTCTTTCTGGAAGTGTGTCGAGGGGACGCTCAATGCCCGCTAAGACAGCCAGAGCATCGTTCTCGTCGTCCACATCTTTCATGTAGCCGCACTGCAGGCACTGGATATGCTGGCCATAGATATCCTTCTCAAACACAACTAGACCTTGTTTGCATCTTGGGCATGCCTTGAACCAGATTGTCATACCAGCCTCCCCTGAACTGCGCCGAACATAGTATGTGAATCTGTATATAAACTCCCTGGTCAAAAGTGTACCGTCGATTGTATGTGGAATTCATTTGCCCAAGGTATAGGCAATGGCGTGACTAGGCACAAAACCGCAATATATTCGGTAGCGTCAGCCGTCACTTCATTGGGGTAATGGCAATCAAGACAATGCTTGAGAGAATACCTTGATTAAATACTTCCGCGGTCAACGTGCTGGACCAGCATGGAGCCTGCTGCTCTCCAATCAGACTCTGCGCTGGCGAATATTCTCTCGGCCCTCTCGTCTGCCTCCGCCACCAGAGCGGACTCATCCACCAGCCTTAGCCTGCCATCGGCCATCACCCGCCTGCCGTTGATGAACACGTTGTCAACCTCAGCGCCGCTGGCAGAATATACCAGGTTGGGCACGAAATTCCTGAAGGGTTTCGATACTGTGGGCGACAGGTTGGGATGGCGCAGATCGACGGTTATGACATCGGCCCGCTTGCCTACCTCCAGACTGCCGATTATGCTGTCCAGTTTCAGTGTTCTAGCTCCGCCGATGGTCGCCAGTTCCAGCGCTTTCCAGGCCGACAATCTGGTGGGGTCCCGATGGGCAACCTTGGCCAGCAGACTGGCCGTCCGCATCTCCCTGAACATGTTGTGATTGCCGGGGCCGGGGGCCTGGTCTGTGCCGAGACCTGCCGTTCCACCCAGGTCCTCGACGTAGTGGCTCAGAGGCGGCACGATGCCGTCAATCATGGATATGGAACTCTGGCACGACGCCATTCTGACCTTCGCATCGGCCATCGACTCTCGTTCAGACTCGTCTGTGTCGTGGCAGTGAGCGGCGATGAGAAAGTCCCCTAAAAGGCCATGTTCGCGCAACACTGAAACTGTCGATGCGTCCTCGCCATATCGCCCTTGAATCTGGAGCCGTTCACGGCCTCCCTGGGCTACGTGAAGGTGCATTCCAGAGCCTCTGGAAATGGCTCGATCCCTGATTTTGGAGAGCAGTTCCGCCGACACCATATCCAGGGCTTGAGGCCCGTACATACACGTGACCAGGTCTTCCCCCTGGAAGGTGTCGAACAGCCGCTCGGCCTGTTCCAACGCCACTTCGCCCTTTGAGGGATCGAACTCGTACAGGTCGGTGGGCTTGAGATGGGCGCGATTGGGACTTATTTCGTTGATGGTTTCGGTTGCAACGACCCGAACTCCAAAGGGGAGATATACGTTTTCGACAAGCCGAGCGACATTGGCGCCGTACTCGGCGAAGGTGGTCGTTCCAGAGCGGAGCCCCTCCGCCACGGCCAGCTTGGAACCGACGAGGGAATCATCGTCATTGACATGCGCGCCCAGCGGCCCCACGCCCCGATTCATCCACTCTATCTCTGGCATATCCTGCGCGCCGCCTCGCAGCAGCGTCATGGCCGAGTGGAAATGCGTGTTCACCAAGCCGGGCATGGTGACATGATTCGAGCCGTCGATTACCGTGGGCACGTTCGCCGTGTCAAATGAGTCCGAAGGGCCTGCATAAACGATGTCGCCGTTCTCAACAGCTAGTGTTCCATTTTCAATGATGCCGAGACCTTGCCCTTGCATCGTCAAAAGCCATGTGTCAATTATCGCGAAACTGACCATATTGTATGTACGCTCCAAACGCTGAATAACGATCTTGAATAACCCGATCTGTAAAGTATATTTGCAGCCCGAAAATAATGACAAGCGGCCTTACAATTACGCTGCAAATTCTAGAAGAACTCCATCACATTAAGAACATATTTGGATTGAAGTTATAACGTAGTTACTCCATTTTACAATCAAGTGAGTCTGGGACCCAGGAGAGGGTTATGCCAAACTTCGAACTGGTGCCGCTGGATGAGGCGGAACGGAACACCAAACTTATCGGCAAACGCGGCGCAATAATGCGAGAATATATCGGTTATATTGAGCAGCTTGAAGACGGGCACGCGGGAAAACTTCAGGGCAGCGAAGGCGAGTCCACTGCGGCGATTCGTCGCAGGCTCGGCTCGGCGTCAAAATACCTGGGCAAGGAACTGGTGATGCAGAGAGTCGGAGACCAGGTGTATTTCTGGGAGGAAGGCAGTCCCGACGCTCCAAAACGCAGGCGAAGGCGCCGCAAAGCGAAGGCTTCTTAATACAGGTTGTCAGGATAATGCCATTCTGAGATCGCAATCGAAGAATCTGGTCGCATGTATAACAACCGTGGTCTTCTGACAACCAGATGCTTCGCCGCCGCTCAGCATGGCGTTCTCAGGCAGCGCCCTGAAACCTACCCTCCCGTAAGAATCGCCTCCAACTGAGGCAGAAACTCCTCGGCGCGCTGGCGTAGTTGCTCTCGTGACAGTTCCGATATTGGGTGTTCGGTATAGATAACCGGGTACTCTTTCGCTCCCCACATCTCGGCCATCGAGCGAGACGTGATTTCGAAAATGTCGGTGCAAATCGTGATGGAAGGGGTCCCTGACTTCTCCACGTGAATTCCGTCGTGCACACTGCACGCACTGCAGGACCCTCAACTACCAATGGCGACGATCACATAATCGCAATCTGACGCCATCGCTTCTATGACTTCCGGGTCGGCCGGCTTGGAGGCCGATGGCTTTCGATGATAGCTCACATCGGAGACTCCGTAACGCTCTTTGAGCAGTCCGGATACCTCCTCCAGCAGTTCGCGGGCGTTCTCTTTGGCGTCGTCGATGAGGCCGATGCGCTTGTCAGCCAGACTCGACAACCTCGGCGCGGGAATGAAAGTGGGCACGATTGGACTGGTGGTCGGGTCCACCAGAAGATGTTGAACGCCGGTGGTGGTTGCCAATGTTTTGCTCCTGTGATTTTCGTGTCTGTATGTTCATGCTGGGTTTGCGGCAGAGGAATCCTGATTTGACCTATCAACTCGGAACGCTATATCAAGAGATATACGCGGCATCACCCCAGCTCTTGGCCATGTCATTGTCGATAATATGGTGGTTGAAGGTTCCTGCGGTCGCGACCTGCCTTCGATTGGGAGCCCTGTTGTTGTACTTGAAGACAAGATGGCCCCACAGGTTATAAGTAATGAAGGCCAAAAAGACGACTCCAACAGCCCCCAGAGCATCGAAGTAATAGTGGTTGCCGGTGACCACTATCGTGACAAGCATCAGTCCAAGATAGCCGATCACCAATAGTTTGCAAACGGTGTTGGCATGCCGCGCCAATCCCAGACACACGACCATCGGCAAGCCGATGTGAAGACTGGGCATCGCCGCGTATGGATTGTAAAGCAGAGTGTCACTGGCTGTGTGGTACTCGTCAGGGCCGAAACGGTGAATCGTATCCACAAATCCCAGAGTGGTCAGCATGCGAGGAGGCGCCAGAGGGTATGTTTCATAAAGAACAATGGCAATGCTGAACGTGATCAGGGCCAGGGTGCGATACTTTTTATAGACCTGGGGGTATTTTATATAGAGGAATACCGCTCCAGGCAGAATGATCGGCCAATAGCCCAGAACATAGAACCAGTTAAAAAAATAGATAAACCCTGAAGCATTATCCAGGAACCATTCCTGCAATTGCGCTTCGGTGAATACTCCAGCGGCCTGTTCCAATCTCACGATTTCCCAAGCGTTGTCAAAAGCCGCCAACGCCTGGTTGTCGTAGATGAGCCCTCTCGCAATGGAATACACGAAGTACCCTGAGGCAATGAGAGCAACTTCTCCAGAGATTTGAATTATTGATATCCGCGACATCCAGGACACCCATAATCTCAGCACGCGGAACATTCGGACTCAGTTTGTCCGAGGTCCCCTAATCTACGCAGACCTTAATCCAATACCGCCCAGTGCGTCAACAATAGAGAATCGTCTTTCCTGCCCGCGCAAAGTCAGCCTGTCGTGCAGGCCCCATCAGACGTGTTAGGCTTGAGGAACCCTTACCTCTCTCGTAACCGCGGCGGAGGCCACTTTAGGCAATTCGCTGAAGATGACGGAGCACCGGTATCCCGACGCCTCGGGTGAGCCTGCGTACAGGAGGAGTATATCATCGGGTTCCGGGACCAGGTTGACGTATCGGTCCTCGTCCCCTTCTTCCATCACTCCCTCTATGGCCTGGACTCTCTTCAGGTCGGCCAGTGAACGACGAATTCTGGGGTGCAGGTACGCTCGAACGTCGTCCTTGCTCCAGCCATCCCAGAACTCGGAAGCCCCGCCAATGGTCACGACGATCTGCCCCTGACGCACAGGGATGGTGTGATCGCCCACCGAGTCGTCGTTCGCCAGCGAAGTGCCCAGCACTGAGGCCACGTCCACCACCGAGTCCAGCACAGCCTGCCTCACTGCGGCAGCCCTGACCTGTCGAGGCTCCCAGGCAGGGAACACGGTCACCGCGCTCTGATCCGCCGAGAACCCGCGCTCGACGTGCAGAGGAGTCCAGTGGGTCTCCAGTTCGTTCTCGGCTATGCAGTATGTGTACTTGCCGGGATGACCTATGAGAGTGCGGTCGAACAGGCCCGGAATCGAGGCGCAGGCGTTCATCAAAATCAGGCGAATGGCCCTGCCGATGGTGGCGTTCGCCCGATTTCCGGGGCCAAACAGGTTAGCTTTCGAGTTGATGTCCAACTCTCGGGAGATCGGGCCGTTGACAATAACCAGCACTGCCGCTCCGCCCTGACTGGACGATGGCGCAATGAGATTGAACTCTTTGGTCAACATGGCCTCAGTGGCGGCAATGACGACTGGAAAATATTCAGGAAGACAGCCGGCCATCACCGCGTTGGCGGCCACCTTCGCCACGGTGATCTCTCTGCGTCGCTCCGGCACCGAACCCAACACCTCGTCCGCAGGACGCTGCGCGTAGTCGATGAACTGCTGGACGCGCTCCACCGTCGGCGGCACGACAGGCAGGCCGTCGGTCCAGCCAAGCTCATAGCATCGCTCGATGGCCTCCACCACGTCTCCCCATTCCACATTCCGAAGATCTGTCGAGACCATATACGCCTCCGATTCAGCCCTCGCGCGCTCAGGCTGTCAGTCTTGATCCAGTAAGTTCCCCGCCAAGCGGCGCCGCGCCCGCCTAGAGTCTAAGGGGATAAGAAACGTTGAGCAAGCAAATGGCCGCATCAATAAGCCCTCTGCCGCTCAAGAAAAATCATCCTTGAATCAGATTGTATTCAAAATATGCCCGTCAATCGCGCCAATTTTCATTGAATTAATTTCGCGTGTTCCAGTCAAAATCACTTGAATTCAGGGGGCCCTTATCCATCTTGATACCCCGGTGCGGAAACTGGTTCGTTGGTCGAAGCTCGATCAGATCACACTTTTCAGGCACACGGGCCCTCGATTACCTCCCTCTGTGCAGGACAGCTAACACTAACTCGCTTCTATATGTCAGTTCAATAGCCTGCTTCTATGGGTTTCGTCTAGAAATAACTGAGGTACGAGGGTTCTATAACCAGATTGCTAGGCAATGTAACGTTTACCTCATACAGTGTCGGCAACCGTAAGAGGAGCCAGTAAAAAGCACACCGGCAACAATGCCTGAGGCGAGAGGCATGCGCAAAGGAGGTCTGGCGTGTAACCGGCAACTTCATGAGCTAAGGGTCTGGGAACAGACGAACACCAAGGGTTATCAATAGCAAGGGTTATAGACCAAAGGAACGGAGGCACCAAAGGAGCTATGAGTAAACTACTCAAGAACACCATCGGAAAGAAATTGTCACTGGGACGGTTTGGCGTCCCTGTGTGGATCATGGGACTGGCAGCGCTTCTGGTCGTGGCAGCCGCAGGACAGGCCGTTGGACCGGTCCTCTCCGGCACCATCCAGGGCAGCGCAGGGTTGGTCATCGAGCAGGCGGTCACGCTGGACACCGACGTTGCATCCGGTTCCGCCATCGATTTCGGCGATAACAACGGCACTCTCGGCGAGACCAACGAGCCTTCCGACGGCGTGGGAACCAGGAACGACGACGGCTCCCAGTTCACCATCGCAGCAGAGCTTACAGCCGGTGACAC
>JASLRP010000460.1 GCA_030743915.1 SAR202 cluster bacterium
GTAACGGACGTGTAACGCTCTGATGGTTTCATCCGATGAACCAAAGCTGTCAGGCGAGGAGAGACATTATGGATTTTGGCCTGTTTTATCTGTTCAGCGATTTTGGGGACATGCCTCAAGACCAGGTTTTCAACGAGGTGCTGGACGAAATCGAGTACGCCGAGGAGTTGGGTTTCGACTCGATCTGGCTCCCAGAGCATCACTTCGCCGTGTACGGGATGTTGGGCAACCCCCTGACTTTCGCCGCGGCTATCGCTCAGCGCACCAAGCGTATGAGGATCGGGACCGCCGTCATGGTCCTGCCCTTCCAGCATCCTCTGAGGATTGCCGAGGATGCCGCGCTGGTGGATTCTCTCAGCGGGGGACGCCTGATGTTGGGGGTGGGTCGGGGCTATCAGCCGCCGGAGTTCCACGGGTTCGGAATTCCACAGCAGGACTCGTCCACTATTTTCGCGGAGAATTTCGAGATATTGCAACGAGCACTGAGCGGCGAGAAGTTCACCTTCGATGGCAAGCACTATCAGATCGAAGAGCCGACAGAAATCTTCCCCAAGCCCATCCAGAAACCTCACCCGCCTTTCTACGTCGCGTCCGTGACTCCCAGGAGCCTGGATGTTGCGGCCCAAAATGGAATGTCTTTGCTTCGCGCTCCGCAGTTCAGCACTTTGGACACTGTGGTCGAGGCGTTCGATTATTACAAAGGAAAGATGCGGGAGTACGGGCACAACCCTGATAACCTCGACCAGCCGCTGTCGATCCGCACCTACGTCGCGCCCACAGAGGAGGAGGCCAACGCTGAGGTCGAGCACGTTGTGTGGTTCTACCGCCTGATGGCGACGCTGCTTCCCGGAGCGCCAGGGAGACCTGCGCCTCCAGCTGGCTACGAGAACTATCCCCAGGACCCCAGCGTTCTGGGTTCCATCACTGTCGATGACGTGCTTGAGCGAGGCACGGCCTTTGGCACGGCTGATCGGGTCATCGAAACTCTGAAGACCTACATGCGCCGGCTGGGAGCGACATCATTCATGACTCAGATGCGCATCGGCGGTCTTGAGCATCACAAAGTGCGCCGGTCTATGGAGTTGTTCGCCGAGAAGGTCATGCCCGCCTTGAGAGAAGAGGAAGCGAAGATGAAGGCCGAGAAAACTGCGTAGATATTTTTCAGATTGGGAACACAAAATGAAGCTGTCTTGCAGTTTGAGGCGGCGACCCAAGGGAGGATAGAAATTGCCATCGGTAACATTTATGGCCTGGCCGGAACTTTCCAGGATGTCCTATCACGTGAGCCGAATCATCGGCCTATGTGATTTCGGGGCCGCAGACTTTACGGAAATTCATCAGGCCGTCCTGCGTATCGACCCCACCGACGACGATAGCTGGAACCGCGAGTGGCTGAGGATGGGTCAGTTGGTCGAGGAGATGTGCGATGAGGCTTATGCCAAACGCAACTACAGTTCCGTTCGGTTTGCCCATCAGCGGGCGTCCAACTACTATCGGCTGGCTCAGGACGTTCTGGATCCAGATGATCCGGAGAAGCTCCCTCAGTTGCGCAAGTCCCGCGATCACTTCCTCGCCTGCCTTCCTTATCAGGAAGCCCAGGTGGACCAGGTGAAGATACCCTACGAGGACACAGAACTGAACGGCTTCTTTGTCCACGCCCGCTGGACCGACGGCCCCGCGCCGACTCTGATATGGATGAGCGGGGCGGACTCCCTGTCTGAAGAGAACTACTTCAACATGGGCATTCAGGCGGCCAATACCGGATACAACGCCCTGTTCTATGACCATCCAGGGCCGGGTTTGGCCCTCTACGAGCAGGGTTTGGGGACTCGGTACGATACCGAGGCCTTCGTCTCGCCTGCTGTTGACTACCTGCTGTCCCGTTCCGACGTTGACCCCGACAAGATAATCCTCGGAGGGCCGAGCTTCGCCGCATACCACGTGCCCAGAGCCGCAGCGTTCGAGCCGCGACTGGCCGCCGCTGTCTCGGCAGGGGCCATGTACGAGTGGGGCATGACCGCCCTGCAGCCGGGCAGTCACGCAGGCCGAATGATGCGCCTGTTCGGTGTGGAGACCGAGGAAGAATACCATCAGGTCCGCGCCAAATTCACCCTAAAAGGGGTGCTAGAAAAGGTCACATGCCCGTTCATGGTGATCGTGGGCGTTGATGACTTCGCGGCCTATCCTGCATCGACGGCGATTCGCTATCTTGAAGAACTTGGTTCTGAGGTCAAGAAGGCCGTCGTCATCGAGCATGATAACGAGCTTGGCGGAGTCCTCCACTGTCAGAAGGACAACCTCCACGTCGTTCAGGCCGAGGTATTCAACTGGCTGAACGACGTTCTGGACTACCATCCGCCGAAGCCAAATGGCGCCGGTTGAGATTATTTGTGAGACGCCAAATTCAAGGGAACCGAAGCATCTGGTCGTCTGTGGGACAACCGTGACCATCTGGCGACCAGACTCTTCACATCCGTTCAAAGTGGCGTGCCCTGACACCTGATCCCTAAACACCTGACTACCTATCCAGGAGAGTTAACCATGACATCACGCAGCACTTCTAGTTTCGGTCTCATCGGGACCGACTGGCAACAGCGCATCAACTGGGACCGACTGCGCACCTACCGGCTCAACCGCGCCAGAGAGTCCATGAAAGAGGCCGGGCTGGGCGCGATGCTGTGCATGTATGACGAGAACGTTCGGTACGTCACCTCTACGATAACTCCGGGGTGGTGCCGCCTGAAGCCGGGGCTTCGCTACGCTCTGTTGTGCGAAGGCGCCGAGCCGGTGCTGTTCGAGCAGGGAGACATCGGAACGCAGATCAACCGGCACTGCCCCTGGATACCGGAGGAGAACGTTCGGTACGCATACTCCTGGATCAAAGGCGCCGTTGGCCCTGGCTCCCGTCAGCAGGCCGCAAAATTCACCAAGGCCATCCAGGAGGAGATGCAAAAGTATGGCGTGCAGGACCGCCCTCTGGGCGCGGACTTCGCCGACATCAACATGATAAATGCTTTCCAGGAAGCGGGCATCACCTGGACCGATGGCGCGTCGCCAATGGTCCAGGCACGCGCCATCAAGAATGAGGACGAACTGGAGATCATGCGCATCGTCGCGGCCATCTGTGATGGCTGCCACACTGCCATATCCCACTTCATGCGGCCCGGAATGCGCGAGCACGAGATCACGGCCTTCGCCATGAACTATCTCTACAATATCCCCGGCGTTGAGGATGTTGAGGATGTGATCGTTTCCTCCGGCCCCAACAGTTGGCCCAACTGGCGCAACTTCTCCGACCGAATTATCCAGCCCGGCGACCTGGTGATTATCGACATGGCCGCCGTGACCTGGAACGGCTACAAAAGCTGCCAGTACCGCACATACTGCGTTGGCAAGCAGCCGACGCAGGAGCAGAAGGACTACTACGATATCGCTTACAAGTGGCTGTACGATGCCATTGCGATGGTGAAGCCCGGCGCGACCACCCGCGACATCGTGGAGGTCTGGCCCTCGGCTCAAGAGGCCTGGGGCTACGCCGAAGAGGACCAGGCTGCCGCCAACCTGTGGGGTCACGGTCTCGGACTGGCTCAGTACGACACGCCTGTGGTGTCTCGAATCTACTCCCTGGATCATCCGGTGACGATTGAGCCGGGGATGAGTTTCGCGCTGGAGACTCAGCACGGCAAGCCCCTCCAATGGGGCGTTCGGGTCGAGGAGATGCTGGTGGTGACCGAGGACGGCCCGCAGATAACAACTCAGTTCCCCATCGAAGAGATAACAGTGCTTGACTAAACAATGCGAAAAGTAGTCTTGGAAGGCCCTCGCAGGCTC
Organism: SAR202 cluster bacterium; assembly: GCA_030743915.1. Taxonomy (GTDB): domain Bacteria; phylum Chloroflexota; class Dehalococcoidia; order Lucifugimonadales; family UBA1123; genus UBA1123. Next base: position 3,832 of record JASLRP010000460.1, read on the forward strand.
AGCATCGTAGAGGCTCCAGTCCCGGAGCCTGACATCGGCGAAGTATTGATACAGGTCGAGGCCACCGCAATCTGCGGCACCGACCGGCACATTTATACCGGCGGCACGCCGGTCAACTACCCTGTGGTCCAGGGGCACGAGGTCACCGGTGTCGTTCGAGAGATCGGCGCCGGTGTGAATGCGTTGCGCGTTGGGGACTCGGTGGTAGTCGATCCGAACCTCACCTGTGGCAACTGCCAACGCTGTATCCTGGGCAAGGAGAACCTCTGCTCCAACATCGACTTGATGGGAAGGGAGGTGGATGGCGTTCTCAGAGAGTATCTGACTGTGCCTCAGAACAACGCTTTCAAACTTCCAGAGGGCGCCTCATTCATCGAAAGCACGCTGATACAGCCTCTCAGCACCGTGGTTCACGCCCAGCAACTGGCCGACGTTAAGCCCACGGAGTCGGTGGTCGTGCTGGGCGCCGGGGCCACCGGGCTGATGCACATTCAGATATGCAGTCTGGCGGGCGGACACCCTCTGATCGCCGTGGGGCGCAGCCAGTGGAAATTGGACCTGGCGCTCCAGATGGGCGCTGACGAGGCTGTGAGCGCTCGCGAGGTTGACCCTGTGGCCGAGGTTCTCAAGCTAACCGACGGTCAGGGGGCCGATGTGGTCGTTGAGGCCGTCGGCTCGCCGAAGACCGTTCAGCAGGCCCTTGAGATGGTCAAACCTGGAGGGCGGCTGATAGGCTTCGGCATCTCGCCTGAGCCCCTGCCCGAACTGAACCTGTACCGCATGTATCTGGTGGAAGGAAGGCTGATCTTCCCTCGGGCCACCACCAGGGCCGCCTTCCACCAGACCGTGGAATTGGTGGCGTCGGGTAGGCTCGACCTCGCGCCGTTGATAACTCATCAGTTAACGCTGGACGACGCCTCCGAAGCCTTCCGAGTCGTTGAAGAGAAGCAGTCGCAGGTGCTGCGGGCGGTGATGACTCCGGCTGGTTAGGTGGCCACGCCTTAGACGAAAGAAATCGTTTGAGAGTGGGTAGCAGATTACGCCGGGAGACAGGCAATGTTGGCGAATTCATGGCTCGTGTAACGTATGTGTAACGCATGTGCTGTACCGTGCCAGCCTAACTGACGGGGATCCATCCTAAATTGCTACCGTTTGCCAATTGTTTTGATTGCCTTTTTGAGTGCTTGCGGCAATGGCAATCGACTCCATTCTCGACTCAGTCGCCGGACCTGAATTGGATTCTTGCGAGCTGGGCCCATAGGTAGATTGGACAGCCTCGTCTATCAGGCAAAGAAGTGGCTTATTAAAGGAGGCGAAAATGGCACTTCCATCACGGCTCGGATTTGGCATATTCCTGGCCCCGTTTCACGCGCCGTTCGAGAACCCAACTCTAGCCCTTGAGCGAGACCTTGAGTTACTCGAATGGCTCGATTCCCTCGGCTATGATGAGGCGTGGATCGGAGAGCACCATAGCTGCGGTTGGGAAACCATCGCTGCTCCAGAAATATTCATCGCAGCTGCGGCGCAACGCACTAAGCGTATCAAGCTTGGCACCGGAGTTATTCCCCTGCCTTACCATCACCCCTTAATAGTGGCGAACAGGATGGTCCTGCTGGATCATCTGACGAGAGGCAGAACAGCGATGGGAGTAGGGCCAGGCGCTCTCAACTCTGACGGGCACATGTTGGGTTTGGTCCACGAGAAAGCGCGGCCTCGCATGGAAGAGTCACTGGACGTAATCATGCGACTCCTCACTGAGGAGGAGCCTTTTACCTATCGTTCAGACTGGTTTGAGATGGTGGACGCGCATCTTCAACTCCGCCCTTTTAGCCACCCACACTTTGAAATCATGGTGGCCTCAGCCCAGTCGCCGATAGGCATGAAGCTGGCAGGCAAGCACGGAGCAACCCCCGTGTCCCTAACATTCGCCCGCTCGCCAGGGGGTTTTTATCACAACACTCTCAAAGACCTTTGGGAGATAGGCGTCGAATCTGCTGCCGAATACGGCAATGAAATGAAGCGCGAGAACTGGGGGCTGGTGCAGCATGTATTCCTGGCCGACTCCAAGAAGGAGGCGATGTCCATAGCTCGCAAGAACTCGGGGCTGCTGATGAGGGAGTATTTCGATAAAGTGGTGGGCAACCCACCAGTCGAAGGCCCGGCAGACCAGATTATCGATAAGATGGTTGATGAAAACATCTGGTGCATTGGCACTCCCGACGACCTGGTGGAGTCTATCAACAGGCTTGATGAGGAGAGTGGCGGGTTCGGCAAGTTCATATTCCTGGCCACCGAACTGGGGACTCACGAGCAGATGAAGTACAGCTACGAGTTGGCTGCCAGGTACGTAATGCCCAGGTTCCAAGGCAGCACTGCCAGCCTGGACATGTCCTTCAATTTCTTCAAGGATATGAGAGATGATCTGGCAAAGGAAAGGGAGAGCGCGTTGAAGAACGCGGGCCGAGCCTACGAGCAAGAACGAGCTACATGGAATAGATAGAGCGCCGATTGGCAATGAGTCTCATGTAGGATGCCCGGGCTTTCCGATCTCGGGATGCAGCCTGGGCATTCTACGCTCTATCGGCGAAGAACTTGGTTCGTCAAACCAAACATCGTCCACGCTACGGGCCTGCTCGAAGTGTGCTCATCCAATCGTCCTCTGTCAGGCAAAGACGGCGCTCAATCTTCGCAGGGAATCACCAGAACCGGAACTTCGGCCGCTCGGACCACCTTGTCGGTGGTGCTTCCTGTCAACATTCGTCTGACCCCGCCGTGGCCGTGGCTCGACATGACGATGAGGTCTATATCGTTGTTCTCAGCGTACTCAACGATATGTTCGTGGGGAGAGCCGTGATGCAATTCGGTCTCCACCGTGATTCCTTCATTTTTGATTGGGGCCGCGATGCGGGTCAGATAGTCTCGCGCCCTGTCAACCATGGCTTGCTCAAGCTGACGAGAGATCTCCAGGTTTGACGCTTGGCTCTCGGATGACAGACCAGACCTGAAACCAGCGGCTTCAGGGTGATCCGAGGTCACCTGAATAAAATGCACCGTAGCGCCGTTGGTCTTAGCGATGTCGCTAGCGTGAGGTAGGGCTTGTTCTGCGAGTTCGGAGCCATCGAGAGGCACCAGTATGTGGTCGAACATGTCTGCTCCTTGTTGATCTTGTCGTTGCTCTGAGAGTTCTATGACCTATCTCATCCCTTGCGATTGGACTGTAAATTGTCAGATGAGATTCAGGCCGTAAACATTGGCGAATCTAAACACACCACTTTACGCTCCAGAGATTGTTCAGAGCAGAAAGAGGCGTGTTCTCACGCAGGAATGAAACTCTGAAGTTAGGGCCTAACGGGCTATGGGAGCCTCGGAGACAGGTTCTATGTCAGTGGTGCATCGGGTCATGCCGGGGTCGAGAAATCCCTGGATGGCGCCCAGATCGTCCGCTTCAACCAGGTACCAGATGACGTGACGCGCCCACGCGCCCCATCGTCCCTTGAGTTCAATTCCTTCGGCGTCGCGGTTGATCAAAAGAGTTATGATCGAAAGTGGTGTATGGAGAGGATGAGAGAGGTGGCGTATCCTGCTGGATAAACTAACAAACACAATCCAGCAAAGGAGGATACGCCATGAGCAAGGATACGACGACACAAGCCCCAAATCCAGAGGATG